>RFIM01000162.1 GCA_003695215.1 Chloroflexota bacterium | reverse complement strand
GGCTTGATCTACGGCTTGGGGCTGCGCTTCCTGCCGATTTTGCCCAAGCGTGCACAAGAAAAGGAGGACTAGCATGAGCGACAAACCACATCTGCCTGAACAGGAACAGCCTGAATCCTGCGCGCTCTCGCGGCGTGATTTCTTGAAGTTGAGCGCTGCAACGGCCGGTGGCGCTGCGCTCTTGAGCAGTTTGCCGATCTTCGGGCGTCTGCAGGCGGCGCAAACGCAAACGCTCAGCGGCAACTCGCCGCTTTCTGAGCCTGAGCGCCAGATTTATTCAGTCTGCCTGCAGTGCAACACAGGCTGCGGCATCAAGGTCAAAATTTGGGAAGGCGTGGCCTCGAAGATCGAGGGCAATCCATACAGCCCATGGACGCTGCATCCGCACTTGCCCTACAAAACGCCGATTGCTGAGGCAGGCACCATTGAAGGCGGGCTGTGCCCGAAAGGGCAAGCGGGCTTGCAGACGGCTTACGATCCTTACCGCATCGTCAGCGTTCTGAAGCGCCGCCCTGGCACCAAACGCGGCGAAGGGCAGTGGATCACCATCTCCTTTGAGCAAGCCTTGGACGAGATCGTCAATGGCGGCGACCTGTTCGGCGAAGGGCAAGTCGAAGGCCTTAAGGATGTCTATGCGCTGCGCGATCCCAAGGTCGCCAAAGCCATGGCTGACTTCGTGAAGCGCATTGTGGACGAAAAAGACGCTGAGAAGAAGCGCGCGCTAGTCGAAGAGTTCAAGACGACCTTCGCCGACCATCTCGACAAGCTGATCGATCCCGATCATCCCGATCTCGGCCCGAAGAACAATCAATTTGCCTTCATCTGGGGAAGGCTGAAAAATGGCCGCGGTGACTTGGTGCGGCGCTTCGTGAACAGCGGCATCGGCTCGATCAACGCCAATGGGCATACAACCGTCTGCCAAGGCAGCTTGTACTTTGCAGGCAAAGCCATGAGCGAACAATGGGACGGCAGCAAATTCTCAGGTGGTCAGAAGTTCTACTGGCAGGCCGACCTGAAGAGCAGCCGTTTCGCAATTTTCATCGGCGCCAATATGTTCGAGGCGAACTATGGGCCGCCGCTGCGCGTCGCACCAATCACAGAAGGTGTTGTGGATCGCGGCTTGCGCTACGCTGTAGTCGATCCGCGCTTCTCGAAGGCAGCCTCTAAGGCTTGGAAATGGGTGCCGATCAAGCCCGGCGAAGATTCTGCGCTCGGCTTGGGCATGATGCGCTGGATGTTCGAGCATGAGCGCATCAACAAGCGCTTCCTGAGCGCGGCCAACAAAGCCGCTGCCAACGCTATCGGCGAGACGTCCTGGACAGACGCTGTCTGGCTCGTCCACCTCAAGAATGGCAAGCCAGGCAAGCTGGTGCGCGGCTCGGAGCTGGGCTTGGTCACGCGCCTGGCTGAACGGGACGAGAATGGCAAGGAAGTGACTGTCTATGTCGCCGAAGACGGCACCAAATTCAAATTCGATCCGTTTGTAGCTCTGGTGGACGGCAAGCCAACGCCGATCGATCCCAATAGCACTGAGTTGCCCGTCTATGGCGATCTGTTCGTGGACACGACCTTGCAAAATGCTGCTGGCGAGCCCATCGCCGTCAAGAGCGGCTTGCAGATCATCCGCGAGGCTGCCTTTGAGAAGACCATTGAAGAATGGGCGGCGATCGCCGACATCAAGCCGAGCGATATTATCGAATTGGCGCGTGAGTTCACCAGCTACGGCACACAAGCTGTGATCGACATTCATCGTGGCGCCTCGCAGCACACTAACGGCTTCTACACCAGTTTGATCTTCTTCACGCTCAATGCCCTGATCGGCAATTTCGATCACAAGGGCGGCTTGAGCAAACCAACCACCTATGATCGGCTGGGCAGCCGCGCCAAAGGCCCCTTCGATCTGGCTAAGATGAGCAATGGCGCCAATGTGCCATTCGGCCTAGACATCCTGCGCACCACGATCAGCTATGAGAAATCCACGCTCTTCAACGGCTACCCTGCCAAACGGCCATGGTTCCCACTAGCGACCGATATCTATCAGGAAGACTTGCCGTCCATTGGCGATGCCTATCCCTATCCCGTCAAGATCGCCATGTTCTACATGAGCGCCATCAACTATGCCCTGCCCGCAGCCCATAAAATGACTGAAGTGCTAGCCGATCCTAAGAAACTGCCGCTGATCATCGTCTCAGATATCCTGGTCGGCGAGACTTCGATGTACGCGGACTACATTTTCCCCGATCTGAGCTATCTGGAGCGCTGGGAATTCCATGGTTCGCATCCCTCGGTCACCTACAAGGTCGAAAATGTCCGCAATCCTGCTATCTCGCTGCCGGGCTGGCCGATGGTGAAAGTTTTCGGGCAAGAGATTCCGCTCTCGTTCGAGGCGCTAGTGCTGGGCATCGCTGAGCGACTCGAGCTGCCGGGCTTTGGGCCGAACGGCTTGGGCGAAGGCGTGCCACTGATCTACCCTGAGGATTACTACCTGCGCATGGTAGCTAACCTGGCCTACGGCGAGAAGGAAGATGGCAGCGATGGCGTGCCTGAGGCGGACGATCGCGAGGTGGAGATTTTCCTCAAGGCGCGTGCACACTTGCCCAAGCAAGTCTTCGATGCTGAGCGCTGGAAAGCGATCCTGGGCAACGACGAGAAGCTGTGGCGGCAGACGATCTATGTCTTGAATCGCGGCGGGCGCTGGCAAGATGAAGGCAAAGATTACAAGGGCGATATGCTAGCGAACGCCTACGCCAAGCAGATCAATCTCTACCAAGAGAAGACGGCAACGACCATCAACAGCATGACGGGCGAGCCGTTCGCAGGCTACCCGCGCTACTTCCCGCCGCATCTCTCCAGCATTGGCGAGCCAATCGAAGATGGCGATGAGTATGCCTTCACCCTAATCACCTACAAAGAAATCACCATGACCAAGGCGCGCACCATCTCGAACTACTGGCTCCTGGCGGTCATGCCAGAGAACACGCTGATTATGAACGCAGCGGACGCCCAGCGGCTCGGCTTGCGCCATGGCGACCTCGTGCGTATCAGCTCTGCTAGCAATCCTCGCGGCGTCTGGGACTTACAAAACGGCACGGAGATCCCGATGATCGGCAAGCTGAAAGTAGTGCAAGGCATGCGGCCGGGCGTCGTCGCCTTCGGCCTAGGCTGGGGACACTGGGCGAGCGGCTCACGCGATATTGTCATTGACGGGCGGACGGTCAAAGGCGATGTGCGCCGTCAGGCAGGCTTCCACGCCAATGCAGCCATGCGCACTGATCCCGTGCTGCAGAACGTCACACTGACCGACCTAGCAGGCGGCAGCGCCGTCTTCTACAGCACAAAAGTGAAGGTTGAGAAAGTCTAGCCATAAGCGCTGAAGTCATGGGCAGATCACTGCGATCTGCCCATAGCGCTCTTCTCGAGGAATCCATGCCTGACCTACAGACTCTGCTTGAACAATCGGCTGCGCTACACAATCACCTATGTCCGCGCCAAGTGCTAGGCGTTCAGATGGGCATCTACGCCGGCGAATTGCTTGGTCTGGAGCTGCCACAGACGGGCAAGCGCCTCTACGCCTTGATCGAGACAGACGGCTGCTTCGCAGACGGTGTGGCAGTAGCCAGCGGCTGCTGGCTTGGTCATCGTACGCTGCGCTTGCTCGATTACGGCAAAGTTGCCGCAACCTTCTATGATTCACTGAGCCAGCGCGCCGTGCGCATAGCGCCGCGCCCTGATATCCGTAGCCGTGCTATAGCGCTCTTTCCTGAGGCAGCTAGCCGTTGGCAGGCACAGCTGCAAGCCTATCAGCGGCTGAGCCGCTCAGAGCTGTTCAACGTGCAGCAAGTCGCGCTGAGGCTAGATATGCAAGCGCTGATCAGCCGCCCTGATCATCGTGTGATCTGCGCTCGCTGCGGCGAGGAGATTCTGAACGAGCGCGAAATGCTGCTCAATGGCGAGATCGTCTGCCGCAGTTGCGCAGGCGAGAGCTACTACACGCTCATCTGCCACGCCGATGCCTACGTCGATTGATCGCGCAGCAGGGCGCGTGCGCGCTCGACGTCCTCAGGCGTATTTAGGTTGAAGAAAGCGCGCTGCAGCGGATCGTAGCGCGACCAGAACTCAGGTGATAGAAAGACGGCGTCTAAGCGCTCGATAAAGGCGCTCAGACGCCGTTCGCCGTTCCTGATTAGTAGATCGATTAGCGAATGTGTTTGCCGCTGATAGATGGCGTGTAACGGCTCTAAACCTTCAGCGTGGCGTGGCACCAAAGCCTGATATGGCCTTGGATAAGCCAACATGGCGCTCAGCAATGCCGCACTTAGGAACGGCATATCTGCGCCGACTACAAGGCAGTACTCATGCTGAGCGGCTAACATGCCGCTATACAAGCCGCCCAGCGCGCCCGACTCGGGCAAGCGGTCGCACACGAGCCGCGCCGCTAAGCCTGGCCAGGCCTCAGGATCGTTCAAGACGACGATCAGCTCGGCGCACAACGGCGCCAACAAGGCGCATGTGCGCTCCAGAAGTGTCGGGCCGTCGGGCTCCCAGAGCCTCAGTCGGCGCTTGTCAAAGCCCATACGGCGGCTGCGCCCGCCTGCCAGCACAATGCCTGAACAGCGCAACACTGCCCTAGCGGTTATCGAGGACGTCGTTGATCCAGGTATAGGCGCTCACAGCGGTTGGATAGCCAAGCGTGGTGATCGCTAGGAGCGCCACCTGCTTGATCGCTTCTGGCGCAATGCCCATCTCAAGGGCGCGCCGTACGTGTGCGTGCGTCGCGCCTTCCAAACGGCCGCCGATTGCCAAAGCCAGCTTGACCAGTTGGCGCGTTTGATCGTCAAGCGGCCCATTGGAGTGCGCTGCGTCGCCTAGCGCGTCATATGCCTGCGCAATGGCAGGGAATTCCTCGCGGAAGCGAATGAATTGAGCAGGTAACTCAGACATGGCTCGAAAAGCTCCTATGGGAACAATGCAAGTGCAGCTGCGATTCTAGCTCACAGCAAGCGTCAGGGCACGGCCAGTATAGATACAGTTGCATGCCCGCCGAGTCGCCCTCAGCGCGCCAACCGAGCAGTTCAATGACGTCGCTGTTGTGTGCGAAGCGCACCTGCATCGGCACGCTAGGCGCCACGGCAGGTGCGGGTGGGTCAGGCACGGGCGTGAAGATGTGGGAATTAGCGCGGAAAGCGCTTCCTATGCTTAAAAAGACTAGCGCCTGCAAGCTCAGCACAATTTGGCGCACGCGCTTGGCGAGGGCCTTGGTCGGGGCAAAAAACGCCCAGACGTGCGCCGTCATGCACCTTTCAGCACCTCAGGATTGACTACATTCCGATATACGCCTTTGAATAGCGCATCGAGCACTTGCTGAGCGATCTGCACCGCCACTTCGTCTTGTGCCTCGTAGGTGCTGGCGCCGAGGTGCGGCGTGTGGATCACGCCGCGCAAGCCGATCAGCGGATTATCGGGCTTGGGCGGCTCTTCTTCATAGACGTCGAGCGCCGCGCCTGCCACTTTGCCGCTCTTGATGGCCTCAGCTAGAGCGTGCTCGTCGATCAGCGCGCCGCGCGAGTCGTTGACGATGCGCACGCCGTCTTTCATCTTGGCGATGCTCTCCGCGTTGATCATATGGTAGTTCTCAGGCGTGACCGACGCATGCAGCGAGATGAAATCGGCGCGTGCGTATAGCTCATCCAATGAGACCATCTGCACGCCATAGGGCGTGGCCACTTCTTGGCTGACGTAAGGATCGTAGGCAATGATGGTCATCTCAAAAGCGGCGGCGCGCTTAGCAACGGCGCGTCCCACGCGCCCGAAGCCGACCAGGCCGAGCGTCTTGCCGCGCAGCTCAATGCCCATGTAGGCTTTGCGTTCCCACTGGCCTGCCTTCAGGCTGCCATCTGCAGCAGGGATGTGCCGCGCCAAAGCCAACATCAAGCCGATGGCTAGCTCAGCCGTGGCGACTGTGTTGCCATCGGGCGCGTTCATCACCACGATGCCGCGCTCGGTCGCTGCAGCCAGATCGACATTATCCACGCCGACGCCAGCGCGTCCGATCAGCTTGAGCTTTGGCGCAGCTTCCAGCATAGCGCGGTCGACTTTCGTGGCGCTGCGGATGATGAGCGCATCGGCATTCGGAATGGCCGCGAGAACTTCCTCGCGGCTCATCTTGGCTGCAGCCTGCACCGTGACGCCTTCAGCGGCTTCGAGCAGCTTCAAGCCGGCTTTATCGAGGTTATCAGGCACAAGAATGTGATACATGCTCGCGAATCTCTCGGAATCTGAATAGGCACAGCGCCTATTTTGCCGATTTGTGCCAAAAGGCGCAAGAGTGGCGCGCAGGACGTGCCTCTGGTATGATCGGTGCAGATGAGAGCGGGAAGATCAGCGCATGTATCGCATTCGCTTTCGGCGTAGCGCACAAGATCGCGTTCTAGGCGGCGTTTGCGGCGGCGCAGGCGCATGTCTGGGCATCAGCAGCTGGTGGATACGCGCTGTGTTCGCCGTGCTGCTGCTGACCGACTATTCGTTTGCCGTCCTGCTGTACCTTTTGCTGTGGTTGAGCGTGCCGCCACAGCGCATGGTCGATATACCGCCGCCTGCCCGCCCTGACCAGCCCAAGCCGCGCCTTTACAGCAGCCCTGAAGGCGTGCTGACGCTCGGCAGCTTGGCAATCGTGGTCGGCATTGTGACGCTAGCAGAGACGAGCGGCGTGTTGCGCCTGAGCGGCGGCGGCGATCTGCTAGCGCCGCTGATGTTGGCGCTGATCGGGCTAGTCCTGCTGATCAAAGCGCTGAGGAACGCGCCATGACTGCGCTCGACCGTCTGAGCTTGCCCGCGATCGTTCTGATCGCTGCAGGCCTGTGGATAGCACGCTTGCTGAATCTGATCCCGACAGCGCTCGCCGATCTGCTGAGCCGCGCTGCGCCTGCCTTACTGATCGCGCTCGGCTTAGCGCTGCTGTTAGGCAGGCGCGCGCGCTACGGCAACCTGATCGCGCTCAGTGTGACGGCAGGGTTGGTCGGCCTTGTGGCGGCGATCAGCTTCAACCGCGAAGCCAATCTTTTCCGCGAAGATTACGTAGAGACGCTTGAATATACGCTGCCGCCAAATGTGACCTCTGTTCGGCTGAGCGCAGACTTGCGCCGCACTGAAGTGGCTGTACGCTCAGCTGAAGGCAGGAATCTGAGCGGCGAGTTTCGTGGCAGCCTTGAGAGCCTGCTCACGCCCAGCTACCGCGTCGAAGGCGATACTGCGATTCTCGAGCTGCAGGAGACTCAACGCGAGGCGCTGCTCAAGCTCGATCAGATCGGGCGCGGGCGCTTGGTCTTGAACTTGCCTGCGAATGTGATCGTCGCAAGCTTGACCGTCAACGTTGCGCAAGGCGACTTGATGCTTGAGGCCGAGCAGCTTGTGCTGCGCGACGTGCGCATTACCTTGGCAAGCGGGAATCTGAGCGCACAATTCGGCCGATCTGTCGGTCTATTGGCGGACTTGAAGGCGAGCGGCGATATCACGGTGCGCGTGCCATCCGATCTGGCAGCCGAGATCGCGCTGCGCGGCAGCGGCGCCAACGCGCCGCGCTTCGATGAGGCTATTTACACGCGGCGCATCGATAACGTGCTTGTGCCAAGCGTTGGCGAGACGCAAGCGCAGCTCACCTTAGAGGCAAGCGGCACGATCACGGTTGAGTAGCCGCCAGATAGGCCATGATAGCCGCGTAATCATCGGCGCGGCTCTCAGGCGCGGAAGCGGCTGCAGTATGTGGCGTCAGCAGCAGATTGTGCTTCGGATCGCGCGCGTACAGCACCAAAGGATACTTCTCGGTCAGCGGCTCGAACTCGAAGGTATCGAAGGCTGCGCCTGCTAGCTTGCCCTGCTGCAGCAGATGCAGCACTTCTGTCTCGTCCACTACGCTGCCACTGCCCAGATGCACCAGGCACGCCGTCGGCTTGAGCAAGCGCAGCCGCTCGGCAGTTAGGCCGCCGCCGAGCGCGTAATCGGTCGTTGGCGCATAGGGCAACAAGCTAACCAAGACGTCAGCGTGCCTCAGGCATTCCTCTAAGGTTGCGAACTGCGCGCCTAGCTCCGCTTCAACATGGTTGGGATAAGGCTTGCGCTTGTTGTAAAGCACGGCCTTGAGCCGAAAGGGCCTGAGCAAGCGCGCCAGCTCAACGCCGATCTCGCCCATGCCGACAATGCTGACCGTCTTGCCGAAGAGCGTGCCAATATCCTCGAAGTTCAGCCAGTTGAACGAGAAGGTATCTTCATCGCCGCGCTGTGGCGAAAACGGCGCCGCTGTGTGAAGCGCAGCGTGCAGCGAGCGCCCTAGCCTTTTCAAGCAAGCGAGGATCATCATCAAGGCGTGTTCGGCGCAGTAGAGCGTGCCAAGCACGGGCTGCACCACAACCTGAATGTTGCGAGCTGCTGCAGCGGCGCGGTCGATATCGTAATCGAGCGAGCCGAGCCGCACGATCAGCTTCAAGTTCGGCGCCGCCGCGATCATCTCTGCAGTCACGGGCTGATTGCGCTCGGAGATGATGAAGTCGGCACGCGCAAGCTCAGGCAGCATTTCGGCGAAGCTGGGCGTGCGCAAGATAGTGACCTTCAGCTCGGCAGGCGCGGCGCGCAGCGCTGCTTCTTGATGGCGCGCGCCGCGATCGGTCAAGAATAGAACGTTATACATAGGCACTGCTGTTCAGCTCATCAGGCTGCGTATATCATCCATAGTGATCCAGCCGGCGCGCAAGGCCATCAGCGCTGCCTCAGAGCGGTTCTTCACGCCTAGCTTATCGATGACGTTCTTCAGCAGGCGTGGCACGCTGCTTTCTTCAATGCCCAGCCGTTGCGCGATCTGATCGTTCTCCTCAATGCCTGCGGCGATGCAACGTAGCACGGCATGTTCCGC
>RFIM01000161.1 GCA_003695215.1 Chloroflexota bacterium | reverse complement strand
TTGTGCTATGCTTTTAGGCGCCGCAAGGTTTTAGAAAGGGATGTTTGCTATGAAAGGTCGTAAAACCGCTGTCTTTCTCCTGTGCTTTGCTTTGGTGAGCGCGCTCCTGCTCGGCGCGCTGCGCAGCCCTGCCACCGCTCAGAGCGGCACGCTTCAAATCTGGACAAAGTTCAACGATCAGAATCCGCAGAACACGCAAGACAAGTGGCTAGCCGACATGATCGCGCGCTACCGCACGGAGTTCGGCGTCCAGATCGTCAACACCTTCCAGCCTTTTGATCAGATCAACGCCAAGCTGAACGTGGCAGTGCAAGCCCGTGGCGAAGTGCCAGATGTGAGCTACGTGGATAGCCAGCAGCTCGGCTTTTTCGATCAGAATGGCGTGCTGACTGACCTGACCGACTGGGTCAAATCGCGCCCGTGGTTCTCCGACGTGGATGCGGGCGCTTTGGCGGCTTGCACCACGCCCGATGGCAAGATTCTGTGCGTGCCTTCGCACTCAGCCGTCCACTTCCTATACTACTGGAAGGACGTCTATCCTGATGGCGTGCCAGCCACAACAGACGAATTTCTGGCTAAGGCAGCTGAGCTGAAGGCGGCCAATCCGAATGCCTTCGCTTTCACAGGCAAGCTGGCAGAGAAAGTCTCGGTTGAACGCTTCTACTACAACTTGATCGTCAGCTATGGCGGCCAGATCGCTGACAAGGAAGGGCGGGCCGTGTGGGCGAACGAGGCGACCATGAAGACGGTCGAGTTTGTGCGCGAGCTGTTCGCCAAAGGCTATGCGGCGCAAGAGTCGTTGGCGCCAGGCTTCGATAACGAGCAGCCCTTCATGCGCGGCGATGCAGGCGCCTTCGTGGCGGGCTCCTATTCGTACGTCTATCTGACGCCGCTCACGGCGCCTGATGGCACTAAGTTCGAAGGCGAGATCACTGGCACCTTCGATCCAGAGGCGCTCTCTGTTGGTGCGGCGCTGAAGGCGGGCAAGCTGGGCATCGCGCCACAGTTTGCGGCGCCAGGCGGCAAGCCTGCTTCCTTGATCCTGGCCTCAGGCTGGGCGATTCCTGTGGGCGCCAAGAACGTTGAAGCGGCTAAAGCCTTCATCGACTTCCAAATGACGACCAAGGAGAATATCGCCTACTCGGCGGCGTACGGCGCCTTACCTGCTTTGAACTCCGCTGCGGCCTCTGAAGAATTCCAGACGCCTTACTGGGTCGAAGTGGCGAAAATCCAGAAGGAATATGCTGTGCCTTCGCCAACGTTCTCAGACTATGACAAAGGCATCACGCTCTTGGCCGATGCAATTGTCAAGCTGATCACGGATCCATCGCTGGACATCATGGCGACGCTGCAAGCTGCACAAGACGAGTATAATGCTAGCGTCGAGTGATTGCGCGGCCGCGTGCCGTTAAGCCATCCTTCTCGCATGGGCGGGCCTAACACACCCGCCCATATTTGATCGGTTCAGCAATGCACGATTTGGGAATACAGCTATGAGTGATCTCACGCTGAGCGCCAGAGCTGGAGCAGTGCAGCATACCTTCAGCAGCGGGCGAAACTATCGTTGGCTGCCTTTCTGGTTGTTGCTGCCTTCAATTCTCGTCCTGCTGGCTTTGCAGGTCTATCCGACGCTCTATTCGATCTACCTGAGCACGACGCGCGTGCGCCGCGGCGAGTTCATGTACGTCGGGCTCGCCAATTTTGAGCGCCTGCTGCGCACGCCCAGCTTCCTGGAGAGCCTGCGCATCTCGCTCACCTATTCTATCTCCTACATTGTGCTGACAGTGAGCTTGGGCATGTTCTTGGCGCTGCTGCTCAATCGACGCGTCAAGTTCACGGGCATTTACCTGGTGATCATTTTCATCCCGTGGGTGATCTCTGAGGTAGTGGCAGGCACAATGTGGCGCTGGCTCTTCCAGCCGACCTACGGCTTGTTACAGGCATGGATCAACGAATTTGCGCCTTTCTTGGGCGAGCGGCTCTACACAACGGCCGGCGGCGCCTTGGCAATTGTGATCGCAGCGGCTGTGTGGCGCGGCTTGGCATTCACTACGCTGCTCTCACTGGGCGCACTGCAGACTGTGCCGCAGGAGATTCTGGAGAGCGCTTCTTTAGATGGCGCTGACCGATTCCAGCGCTTCTTCCGCGTCATCTTGCCGCAAATCCGCTCGACCGTGCTAGTGATGATCCTGCTGACCTCGATTCAGTCCATCAATTCGGTCGGCTTAATTTTTTCGATCACGCGTGGCGGGCCGGGCGGCGCAACGCGCACAGCCGCTTACTACCTGCTGCAAACAGGCTGGGAGCAAGGTGATTTCGGCACAGGCGCTGCAGTTTCTGTCATTTTGTTCATCATCAACATGGCGCTCACGCTCGCCTATCTGAGCATCATTGGGCGCCGCAGCGACTAGCGAGGAATCCTATGGTCTCTTCCAAGCTGGCGCGCTACTTCGATCAGATCAGCACGCACGTGGTGCTTGGCTTGTTCGCCCTGATCGCCATTTTCCCGATCGCCTACACCTTGATGACATCCTTCAAGAACCAGGATGAAGTGTTGACGCGGCCGCCGACTTTCTTCCCGCCGACTTGGCGCTTTGACGGCTATGAAGTCGTCTTCAACAGCGATATGACGCGCTACTATCTGTGGAATTCGCTCTTCAATTCCACCACCTCTTCTATCCTAGTTGTGACGCTGGCTTCGCTGGCTAGCTACACTTTCTCGCGCTATCGCTTTCGCGGCAGCCGTGCTTTGGAATTGGCGATTCTTGGCCTGATGATGATCCCTGGCTTGACGAACCTCGTGCCGCTCTATCGGATCGCGAGCGATCTCGGCGTGTTGCGCCCGCAAGGGCTAAATGCCAATCTGTTCATCTCAGCTGTCTACACAGCCGGCGGCTTGCCATTCGCCATATGGATCATCAAGTCGTTCTTCGATAGCATCCCTGTGGAGCTGGAAGAAGCGGCGCTCATTGATGGCTGCACGCCCATACAGGCGCTCACTCGCGTAGTGATGCCCTTAGCAGCGCCTGGCTTGATGGCCGCCTTCTTGCTGATGTTCGTGGACACGTGGAACGAGTTTCTAGCGGCGCTGGTGCTGCTGAACGGCACGGCGCGCACAGTCACAGTCGGCTTATATGACTTCCAGAGCAGTTTCGAGATCGCCTATCACGTCTGGACGGCTGCCTGCATTGTGATCATGCTGCCTGTGCTGATCCTGTTCGTGTTGTTGCGCAAGCGCTTCTTTGAGGCGATGCTGCAAGGCGCGCTGAAAGGCTGATGCGCGTCCTTTTCAGATCGTAGCGCTTTGCGCTAGACTAAGCGGCATGAGTCGCGTTATCTGTAGGTTGATTCTGAGCGCGCTGCTCTTGAGCGGCGCTAGCGCTCATCCTGCCCAAGCGCAAGATGCCGCGAGCGTGCTGATGGAGCGCATCAATGCGTTGCGCGCCTCACAAGGCTTGAACACACTTAACTACAACGGCGCGCTAGCGGCTGCAGCGCAGGCGCACAGCCAATACTTGGCGAGCACGCCATATACGCATCCGCATCGCCAAAGCAACGGCTCGCTGCCGCAAGATCGGGCGGCTGCTGCAGGCTATAGCGGTCGAGTTGGCGAGAATGTCGTTGGCGGCGGCATGGCCACGCTCGATTGGGCATACAACTGGTGGCTGAACTCGCCCGTACATTACAGCAACATGCTCGGCAATTGGACGGACATCGGCGTCGGCTTCAGCAGCGGCACCTATGGCAAGTGGTACGTTGTCGTCTTCGGCGATAATGGCAGCGCGCCTGCGCCCGCCCGAAGCGCCGCCAATCCTGCCAGCGGCCGTGCTGTTGCGCCGCCAACAGCCGCGCCGCCGCGCCCAACACGCCCGCCGACCGCCACGCCAACGCCGACTGTCACTTTGACGCCTTCGCTGACCTTCACGCCGCGCGCCACCTTCACGCCGACTGAGACGCCCACCTTCCTGCCCGCTACCGAGACGCCGATTCTGATCGCTATCTCGACTGCGGCGCCTGACGCGCCAACTGCGACGCCTGCTATGCTGACCAGCACGCCGTTGAGCGTCGCTGTGCGCGCCACAGCTGCGCCCACTGAGCTAACGCCACGCGCTCTTGAGCATACGCCGAGCAATCCGTTGCGCTTGATTGTGCCGATCATTTTGATCTTGAACGTGCTGATCATCGGCAGTGCTGTTCTGAGCAGCCGTCTTAGGAGAAGCCAATGAGCCAAGTCGTTCGGCAGGTGATTGTCTTATCAACCCTGATCGTCGCCATCACGCTTGGCGCGATGCTGCTATTGCTGAGCGCTTTTGGCAGCGCGCCAACGAACGCGCCGCGCCTTGCCGCGCCAACTCTGGCTGCGCCTGACCCGACGCCTGAGCTGATAGCACAAGCTGAGCGCGAAGCGCCCATTCCGAGCGGCGCCATGGCGCTACTTCTCGGTGCGATCAGCGGCTTGCTCGTCATCCTACTCAGCCTGACTTTGCTGCGCGCTCAGCGCGCCTCACAGGGACGTTGATATGCGCACAGGCTTGATTCTGCTTGTGCTGGGCTTGCTGATCGCGGCTTGCAGCGGCACAGCGCCTGCTAATCCAACGCGCGGTGCCCTGCCAACTCTGCCCAGCGTCGGTTGGCGCTTGTTGGCGGAGCCGATCTCGCCCGAGAATGCAGCCAAGTTGACCTTGATCGGCAACTTGGTCGAGCATAAGGCGACCGTCAATCGTTTCGCCTTCGATACGCGGCGCAATTGGCTGATCAGCGTGGACGCCGTCGGCGTGGCGATTTTGTGGGACTTAAACAGCGGACGGCGCATTCAAGTCCTCAGCCAAGCTGATCCGACCCTTGGCGCAGAAGGTGACGTGCTATACGCCTTCTTCAGCGCTGAGAGCGAGACGATCGCCTTAGTGACGCGGCGCGGTGTGCGCTTTCTACGAGCTGCCGATCGCTCCGCTTTGCCCGATTTGGCAGGACGTGCCATAGCCGTGAGCGGCGCGGCGCTCTCGGCTGATGGACAGCAGTTGGCTACCACAGGCGGCAACGGCGATGTATGGCTTTGGGATGCCGTGACAGGCCGCGTGAGGCAACAGATCGCAGGGCGCGGCTACTTGGCTGAGCAGCCGCTCTTTGCGCCTGATAACGCGCAGCTCGCCGTCATCACGCGTGACGAGCGCGGCGCACTAGTGCGCATCTACAACACGCGCAACGGGCAAGGGCTCGCAGATTTGCGCGGCTTCAGCGGCGTGCCTGTGGCGCTCGCCTTCAATCCTGATGGCACGCTTTTAGCGGTCGGCGCGCGCGGCGAGGTGCAAGTGTTCCGCACTTCGGACTATGCGCAAGTCTATAGCGTCGTCGCACCTGAGCTCGATCCGAGACGCGGCTTGGCTTTTTCGCCTGATAGGCGCTTTTTGTTGATTGGCGGCAATGGCGATGAAGTCTTTGTGCAAGCGGCGGCTGATGGCGCGGGCGTGCGGCGTTTGACTGAGCGTGGCGGCGCCTTGAGCGCTTTGGCGTTCTCTGCAGATGGCGCTTTGCTGATGACAGTGCTGCGCGATGCGCGCGGCGTGTACATCTGGCTGACTGAGTCGATTCGGGCTGAGTCGCCGAACTATCTGCGCGGCACACTTGGCGCAGGTCAGAACGGCTTCTTGACGGGCGCTTTCTCGCCTGATAATAGAGTGATTGTCTTAGCAGAGGCGAGCGGCGGCGTGATGGTCTATGGCATTGCGCGCCAATAGCACAGAGCAATTCATTTTCAACCAAGAAGGGCGTCATGCACGTTTTGATCGCCGCTTTGCTCGGCTTTCTAGCGGCGTTGATGGTCAATCGCCTGGCCGACTACCTGCCTGCGCGCCGCTATGACCAGCTAGCGCGCCGCAGCCCGTTCGTCTCAGCACAGAGCCTGCCCCTTGTGCCGCCATTGGTGCCGCGTGCACCTTTGTGGCAATGCTTCGGCTTCACACGCGCGCTAGCGGGCAAAGCCGATAAGCGCGCTTGGCGCTATCTGGCAGTTGAGCTCGCCTTGAGCGCGGCCTTCGGGCTGATCGCGTATACTTATGGCTTGTACTTGCCCGTGAGCTTCTTCTACATCTATGCGGCGCTCTTTGCGCTGATTGCAGTGATAGATATCGAGCATCGCTGGATACTGCCGAGCACGCTTATGGCGCTGATCGCATGCAGCGCGCTGGAGTGGCTGCTCTTCGGCTGGCGCAACGTACCACAGGAGATGCTGCGCGGCGCGCTGAACGGCTGCCTGATTGGCGCGTGCCTGTGGCTGCTCGGCTTCGCTTACGGTAAGCTGAAGAAAAGCCTGCGCGGCAAGGCTGTCGGCCGCACCATCTTTGGCTTAGGCGACATCTGGCTGCTGAGCGCGTGCGGCGTCCTGATCGGCGGCGAGTACATTCTCTTTGCCACCTTGATGATGATGCTCAGCGGCGGCGTAGCGGCATTGGGCGCGATGCTGTGGCGTCTGGCTCGGCGCGGCCAGCGCCGCCGAAGGCGCGGCGCGCTGGCCATCCCGTATGCACCGCATATCTTGCTCGGCACGGCTATCTGGTTGTATGCGCCGGCTGCGGCCAGCTCGCTCCTGCGTAGTTTGATAAATTGATCATTCAGCGCGCTCCTGCTCACGGTAGACCGAGTACCAAGTGCCGTCATCTGTGCAGCGCCAGGCTTCGACCACTTCGCGATCGCCTTTCGGCGAGAAGCCAATAGCGCGGCTGACCAAATGCAGCGCGATCTCATCTTCGGCCACAGGTTGCAGGCTGAACTGAATAGCGCGCGCCATCATCTGCTTGCGCTGATGCGGCGTCAGCGTATGTGGCGGCTCTGTATGCGGCTTGATCCGCGCAGCACTCTGGCAACGTGCCACAGCCTCGTGCGGCTCAGTGGGCAATAAGCCGCTGCCTTCATCTACCCACGCAGCAATCACGTCTGAGACCGCTGGCACTAGCGCCGTCAGCGGCGCGCCAAGGCGCAAGCGGAACAAGTAGGTGTAGGCCTTGCGCGACGGATTGCTGTAGCGCGCCACAATCCGCGCCGCAACATGATCGAGCGCCTCAATAGCGGACATGCACAGGCGTCCCGATCTCAGCCCAGTTGTAGAGCCATTGCGCGTCAGGCGTGCGCAAGTTGACACAGCCATGGCTCATCGGTCTGCCAAAGTTGCTGTGCCAGTAGGTGCCGTGCAGTCCGTAGCCGCGGTAGAAGTACATCACATAAGGCACATTAGGCAAATAGTAGCCAGGCCCATACATGGTCTGCGTGCGGTACTTGACGTAAATCTGGAACTGCCCTTGCACTGTTGGCGTGGCAGGCAAGCCTGTTGAAGCAACGAAGCTGCGCAGCAACTGACCGTTCTGGTAGGCGTAGACGCGCTGTTCCCGCAACACCACTAAGATCAGCTTGCCCGTGCTGATCGGCGCCGCTGGACCCGAAACCGAAGCATCGATCGGCGCCGCGGCCTCAGGGCTGCCTGCTGCAGGAATGCGCAAGACCATGCCTGCATAGATCAGGTTAGGATTGCTGATGTTGTTGAAGTTGGCGAGCGCCTGCCATGAGATGCCATACTGCGCTGCGATGCGCGCTAGGCCTTCGCCGCGCTTGACCACATGTGTGCGCACTGACGGCGCAGGCGCTGCTGGTGCGGCTGCAGGTGCAGATGGCGCAACTGCAGGCGGTGCTGCTGCGCCAGAAGGAATCACCAGGCGCTGACCCACGAATAGCCGATTCGGATTCGGGATGTTGTTTGCAGCCAGCAGCGCACTCAAGCTGACGCCATAGCGCCGCGCAATCAGGTTGAGCGTCTCGCCTTGCGCCACAACATGCACGCTGCCAGATGCTGCAGGCTGTGCCGCAACCACACTCGTCGGGATGATCAACACCTGCCCAACATAGACTATCGAGCGACTGGGCAGGTTGTTGGCCGCCACAATTGCATCGACGCTTGTGCCGTGCTTCAACGCAATGCGGAAGAGCGTATCACCTGGCTGCACAACGTAGGTCGTGCTATCTTGTGCTGAGGCGGTGCCTTGCGGCACGACCGAGCCGAGCAGCAAGGCGAGGCTGAATAATATCAGGCAGGCTGCGCGCATGGCAAATTCCTCAAATCAGAGCTAATTTGCCATACTATACCATATTTTCAAGCGCGCACAGCCGTTAGGATATCTCAACCACGATTTTGAGCGAATCGGCGGCCGCCTTGGTCAGATGCCAGGCGCGATCGGCTTGATCGAGCGGGAAGCGATGCGTGATCAAGGCACGGTAGTCTATCAGGCCGTTCGCCAGGAGCGAGAGCGCGCGCCGCGTATCGTATGGGCTAGCTGAGTACGAGCTAGTGATAGTGATCTCCTTGAAAAAGGTGTAGTTCGCATCTAGCGAAAGCCGATCATCAGGCGCGGGCGGCCCATACATCATCAAAGTGCCGCCAGGCGCCACCAGCTCAATGCCTTGCTGAATCACGGGCGCCTTAGAGGGCGTCACAATCACGATCCCGGCGCCGTGGCCGCCCGTCCAAGCCTTGACTCGCGCTTGCCAATCGGCGCTCTCTACATTGAAGCTAGTGATCCCGAGCGCTTCGGCACGCGCCAAGCGGCTCGGCACGCGGTCAAGAATGGCGACTTTATCGGCGCCCCAGTGCGGCGCCAACAACGCCAAGACCACGCCGTTGAAGCCTGCGCCAATGACCACGACTGAATCGCCGCCTTGCACGCGGGCGCGATCTAAGGCGCGCACGCAGCAGGCGATCGGCTCGATCAGCGCCCCGCCTTCATAGGGCAAGTGATCGGGCAGCTTCAGCACGTCGCCTGCTACGATCTCGCGCGGCACGCGCACGTACTCTGCCATACCTGCCGGATACAGGCGCGTCTTTTTGAATTGCGGGCAGTTGGTGTAGGCGCCGCGCCGACACAAATCACAGACCATGCAAGGCATGTGATGGTGCAGCGCCACGCGATCGCCCACTTGGAAGTCGCTCACGCCTGCGCCAACGGCCACGACCTCGCCTGCAGGCTCATGACCTAAGACGACTGGCGCGCGCGGCTGCATGTACCAGTCGGTCACGTCGCTGCCGCACACACCGCAGACCTTCACGCGTACCAACAGCTCACCTTCGCCAGGCTCGCCTGGATGCGGACGCTCCTCAAGCTGAACCGTGCCGACTCCAGTGTAAACAAGTGCTTTCATACTCAAAGAACTCCTGATGCTGCCAATTGACACCAGTTTAGCGCATTTTGCGAAATTGTGCAGCCTATTCACGTTTGTGCAAGCTGGACTGGCCTTGAAATCGATACTGAGTATCGTTATAATGGCGCTCAAGGTGAGTTGCTATGTCAGATTCAATCGTTAAAGGCCGTACATATCTGCTCTTGCCTGCACAGGCACGCAACCTTGCGCCGAAGTTGCTCGATCAGCAGATGTGGTGCTGGGGCTGCGATATTCGGCGCCCTGAAGGCAACTTGCTGAGCGCCTACGGCTTGGTCAAGCTGAGCGCGCCTGAAGGCGTGAAGCAAAGCAGCGCCTACACGCTGTGCTTCACTGACGGCGCGCAAGTGACGCTGTGGGCATTTGGCGCTTTTTACGGCGCGCCTGAACGTGGCGGCATTTTTGTCAAGCGCGGCGGCTTCACAGCGCTCTACACGCCCATTTACCGCTTGCCTATCGCTGAATGGACGCCGCCGCCTGAAGCCGAGCTGCCTGCCACAGCCCAGAAGTGCGCCAACGCTGCTTACCTGCTCAGCGCCTTCAGCGCTTGGATCGCCGATTACGAGACTTGGATCGCCGCGCAGACCGAGCCTGAGTACCGCGCCGCTTGTGTGAACGCTTGGTTCGCTCATAAGCGCGCCGTGCCAAGCCAGGCCATGATCAGCGCGTGGCGCAACCTCGCCGAAGCCTGCCGTCATGCCCTTATCCTGACTTGAGAGAGACTATGCCGAGACGAAAACTGCCCGTGACCGTGCTTTCAGGCTTCCTGGGAGCAGGCAAAACAACTCTGCTCAACCATGTGCTGCACAACCGCGAAGGCATGCGTGTAGCCGTCATCGTCAACGATATGAGCGAGATCAACATAGATGCGCAGCTAGTGCGCCATGGCGGCGCGGCCCTCAGCCGCACTGAGGAGCGCCTGGTCGAGATGAGCAACGGCTGCATCTGCTGCACGCTGCGCGAGGATTTGCTGCAGGAAGTCTCGCGCTTGGCCCACGAAGGGCGCTTTGACTACCTGCTGATCGAGTCCAGCGGCATCTCTGAGCCATTGCCTGTGGCTGAGACGTTCACTTTTGAAGACGCCACAGGCTACGCGCTCTCGCAGTTCGCGCAGTTAGACACGATGGTGACTGTGGTGGACGCGCTGAACTTCCTGCGTGATTTCACATCGTCTGAGGCCTTGCGCGATCGCGACCTGGCAGCCACAGCGGAGGATGATCGCCATCTGGTGGACTTGCTGGTCGAACAAGTTGAGTTCGCCGATGTGCTGATCATCAACAAAATCGACCTGGTCGAGCCGAGCGCGCTCGATGAGCTAGAGGCAATTTTGCGGCGCTTGAATCCCTATGCGCGCATTTTGCGGGCTGAGTATGGGCGCGTGCCGCTCAATGAGGTGCTGCACACAGGCCGCTTTGACTTTGAGCTGGCGGCGCTTTCGCCCGAATGGTTGAAAGAGGCGCGCGGCGCGCACGTGCCCGAGACCGAAGAATACGGCATCAGCAGTTTCGTCTACCGCGCGCGCCGCCCTTTTCATCCACAGCGCCTGATGGATTTGCTGGAGAGCGCCGCCTTTGATGGCGTGCTGCGCTCAAAAGGCTTCTTCTGGTTGGCGACGCGACACAACACTGTGGGCGTCTGGTCACAGGCAGGGCAGGTCATCACTACGGAGAGCGGCGGCACATGGTGGGCTGCCACGCCGCGCCACGAGTATCCTGAGGCACCTGAGCTTCTGGCAGAGATCGAGAGCCTGATGGACGGCCCATTCGGCGATCGACGCCAGGAGTTGGTCATCATCGGCAGGCAGCTGGATCAGGCAGCGCTGCGTGCAGCGCTAGATGCCTGCCTGTTAACCGACGCCGAGATGGCGCTCGGCGTGCGCGCTTGGCGGCGCTTCCCTGATCCGTTCCCGCGCTGGGCAAACTGAAAACTCGCCCAGAACGTGCTACAATCGCTGCCCAGTGTTCTCAGCAAGGAGGTGTTTTGTGTCAACGCGCCACTTCCAATATTTCTGCGTTCACGGTCACTTCTACCAGCCGCCACGCGGAAACCCGATCACAGGGCATATCGGCTTCGAGCCTGACGCAGGCGATTATCGCAATTGGAACGAGCGGATTACCGCTGAGGCATATCGCCCAAATGCCGAGATCGGCAACTTTGATCGCATCAGCTTCGATATCGGCGAGCCGCTGCTGAGTTGGTTGCGGCGGCGCGCGCCTGAGACCTATGAGCGCATCATCCAGGCCGATCGCAACCACCTTGCCGCCAAGAAGGTCGGCAATGCAGTCGGGAGCGTCTTCCACCACGCCATCTTGCCTTTGCTGAAGCGCCGCGATAAGCGCACCTTGCTTTACTGGGGCTATGTGGCTTTCCAGCATCACTTCGGGCG
>RFIM01000160.1 GCA_003695215.1 Chloroflexota bacterium | reverse complement strand
GGCTCGCTCTCGGAAGTTCACGCGGCCAAGATCGTCAAGATCATGGAGATGGCGATGAAAAATGGCGCGCCCGTCATTGGCTTGAACGATAGCGGCGGCGCGCGCATTCAGGAAGGCGTGGTCAGCCTTGGCGGCTACGCAGATATCTTCCTGCGCAACACGCTGGCAAGTGGCGTGATCCCGCAGATCAGCGCCATCCTCGGCCCGTGCGCAGGCGGGGCGGTCTACTCGCCCGCCCTGACCGACTTCATCTTCATGGTCAAGAATACCTCCTACATGTTCGTGACAGGGCCCGACGTCGTCAAATCAGTGACGCACGAGGAGGTCAGTTTTGAAGAGCTAGGCGGCGCCTCAGTCCACAGTACCATCAGCGGCGTGTGCCATCTAGCCGCTGAGAGCGAGGCAGACTGCCTGTTCCTGATTCGCGAATTGCTGACTTACCTGCCACAGAACAACATGGAAGACCCGCCTTTCAAGCCCGCTAAGGACGATCCGCTGCGCAGCGATCCGCGCCTGAACGAGATCATCCCTGATAGCCCGAACAAGCCTTATGACATGAAGGAAATCATTCGGATGGTCGTGGATGACGGGCAATTCTTCGAGATTCACGAGCATTTCGCGCCGAACATTGTAGTCGGCTTTGCGCGGCTAGGCGGCTATAGCGTCGGTATTGTGGCCAATCAGCCGATGGTGCTGGCAGGCGTCTTGGATATCGACGCTAGCGAGAAAGCGGCGCGCTTCATCCGCTTCTGCGATTGCTTCAATATCCCGATCGTCACTTTTGAAGACGTGCCAGGCTTCATGCCCGGCACCAAGCAAGAGCATGGCGGAATCATCCGCGCCGGCGCCAAGCTGCTCTACGCTTACTGTGAAGCGACCGTGCCAAAGCTGACCGTGATCACGCGCAAGGCCTATGGCGGCGCCTACGACGTGATGAGCAGCAAGCATATCCGTGGCGACCTGAACCTGGCCTGGCCAACGGCCGAGATCGCCGTGATGGGCCCTGACGGCGCGGTCAGCATCATCTTCCGCCGCGAGTTGGCTGAAGCTGAAGACCCTGTTGCCAAAAAGGCTGAGTTGGTCGCTATGTACCGCGAGAAATTCGCCAATCCCTATGTGGCAGCTGCGCGCGGCTACATTGATGACGTGATCATGCCTAGCGCGACGCGCCCGCGCCTGATCAACGCGCTCAACGCCTTGCAAAACAAGCGCGATAGCAACCCGCCAAAGAAGCACGGCAACATCCCGCTTTGAGCAGCCTCGGAGCAAGGTCAGTGTAGTGTATACACACCGCACTCACCTTGCTCTGTGAGAAAATCGCTATTTGACACTCGGTCAGGCTGCCTTATACTTCACCTGAGAATCCAGCCGACTTTTCTGACGCTTGTCTGCGAATCTTGTGTTTAGGATATAGAACCTGTGGAAGCAACCAAGCAATCTAACGGCACGCCTGTGCGCGATATCCGCGCCATTGTGCGCCAACCAGAGACCTTTGAAGAGCTGGGCGTCTCGTCGTCCATCGTCACTGACTTGATGTTCCGTATGATGTTCAACGAAGGCGATGTCAGCCTGCGCCGCTTTGTGGAGGTGCTGCGCATCAGCTTCAAGATTCTCGATCAGATTCTGCTCAAGATGCAGAAAGACCATCTGGTCGAGATCGCGCAGGCAGGTACGCTCGGGCGCACTAGCTATGTCTACCGCCTGACTGATGAAGGCATGGCGCGCGCGCGCGATGCGCTTGAGCGCAGCCAATATGTCGGCCCAGTGCCTGTGCCTGTTGAAGCCTATAACGAGGCGATCATCCTGCAAACGCGCAACCGCAAGAAGGTCTCGCCTGAAGAAGTTCAGCGCGCCATCAGCCACTTGATCTTGCCGGAGCACTTTCATCGGCGCATCGGGCCTGCCATCAATGGCGGCACCTCGCTCTTCTTATACGGCCCGCCTGGCAACGGCAAGACGACCATCTCAGAGGCAATCGCAGGCGTCATCGCAGGCACTGATCCGATCTGGATTCCATACGCCATCACAGTAGGCGGCCAGATCATCAGCATCTACGACCGACTCGTCCATAAGCCTGTGGAGTTGAGCAAGGAAGAGCAAGAAGAGCTGGGCGACTATGATCGGCGCTGGGGCTTGTTCAGACGGCCTTCGGTCATGGTAGGCGGCGAGCTGACGATGGAAGCGCTAGAGCTGCGCTTTGACGAAGTCGCCAAGTTTTATGAGGCGCCGCTGCAGCTGAAGGCCAACGGTGGCATGTTCCTGATCGACGACTTCGGTCGGCAGCAGATGGCGCCACAGCAGCTGCTGAATCGCTGGATTGTGCCGCTGGAGACAGGCGTAGACTTCCTGCGCTTGCGCACTGGGCAGAGCATCCAAATGCCCTTCCGCCAATTGATCGTCTTCAGCACCAATCTCGATCCGAATCAGTTGGTGGATGGCGCTTTCTTGCGCCGCATCCAGATGAAAGTGCAGGTTGAGAGTCCGTCGCTGCAGATGTTCTCTCAAATTTTCGTGGCACAGTGCCAGGCGCTGGGCTTGCCCTTCGATCCTGAGTCGCTCAAGTACTTAGTGAACGAATGGTACCGTAAGCCGAATCGGACGCTGCAAGCCGTGCATCCACGCGATATTTTGAAGATAGTGCGGGCGTTGTGCGAATATGAAGGCAGGCCGCTGACGCTCAATCCACAGCTGATTGATGACGCTTGCCGCAGCTACTTTGTCTGAGCATGAGCCAGCGCCGCATCAGCCCGTGCTGTTGGCTGAGGTGATGGCGGCGCTGCAGCCGCAGCAATCCCTGGCAGGGCGCTTCATTGATGGCACACTTGGCGCAGGCGGGCATGCCATGGCGCTCTTGAGCGCGGCGCCGCAAGCGCGCCTGCTGGGCATCGACCGCGATCCGCGCTCGTTGGCCGTGGCGCGCGCGCGCCTGGCCGCTTTTGCCGAGCGCGTCATTTTTGTGCACGCCAACTTCGATCAAATGGCGGCTGTGGCTGCGCAGCATGCTTTCGCGCCTGTAGATGGCATCTTGCTGGATTTGGGCATGGCTTCAATGCACGTGGACGACTCGGATCGCGGCTTCAGCTTCCGCGCTGAGGCGCCGCTAGACATGCGCTACGATCCGCATTCAGGCGCGCCAAGCGCCGCCGACTTGATCAACACGCTCAGCGCTGAGGCACTGGCTGAGCTGCTCTACACCTATGGCGAGGAACGCGAGAGCCGCCGTTTGGCGCGCGCCATTGTGGCAGCGCGTCCGTTGTACACGGCGCGCCAATTGGCAGAGCTGATCGAACGCACCTTGCCGCGCCGCGAGAAAATTCACCCTGCCACACGCACCTTCCAGGCCTTGCGCATCGCAGTGAACGATGAACTCGGCGCGCTAGAGCGCGTCTTGCCACAGACGCTCGCGCTTGTGCGGCGCGGCGGTCGGATAGCCATCATCAGCTTCCACAGCCTCGAGGATCGGATCGTCAAGCGCTTTTTCGCGCGCGAGAGCGCCGATTGTCTCTGCCCACCTAAGCAGCCGCGTTGCACTTGCGCTCACAAGGCACAGCTGCGCCTGCTGACGCGCAAACCGATCACAGCCAGCCAAGCCGAGATCGCGGCCAATCCGCGCAGCCGCAGCGCCAGGCTGCGCGTGGCTGAGCGTTTGTGAGCCCGCCCGACTCGCAAACAAGCATTTGGTAGTGCATCGGCTTGTGTGGTATGCTCTAAAGCAATTCAGCACGCCGCGCAGTTTGTTTGGCGAATTCCGCGCCGAGCGCCTTTCAGCTCGGCTATGCGCGTGTTTTCAGCGCATCAGCGGCGCGCAGCGCAAGTATTGGTTACGGGCAATGAGGAATGGCAAATGTCCGATCTAACTAAAACGTTGACCAGGGCAGAACTCATCGAAGTCTACCATCAGATGGTACTCATTCGGCGCTTTGAGGAGAAGTGCAAGGAGCTTTACAACGCGCGCAAGATTGGCGGCGTCTACTTGCATCTCTACAACGGGCAAGAGGCGACGGGCGTCGGCGCTATCAAAGCGCTCAAGCCGACCGATCACGTGATCACGGCGTACCGCGATCATGGCATTGCCATTGCCAAAGGCGCAGACGTGAAGCGAGTGATGGCGGAGATGTTCGGCAAGCGCACAGGCGTCAGTGGTGGCAAGGGCGGCTCAATGCACATTGCCGATGTGAGCGTGCGCATGTGGGGCGGCTATGCCATTGTTGGCGGGCATTTGCCGCTAGCAGCGGGCATCGCGCTCAAGTCCAAGTACAACGAAGATGGCGAAGTGGTCTTGTGCTTCGTCGGCGATGGCGCCACGAACAACGGGTACTTCCACGAGGCGCTCAATCTCTCTGCCGTCTGGGATTTGCCCGTTGTCTGGCTGATTGAGAATAATCTATACGGCATGGGCACGCCTGTCAGCGTTGCTAGTGGGCAGCCTGAGCTGCACAAGCGCGCCATTGCCTACGGCATGAAGGATTTCGGGCGTGTGGACGGCATGGACTTTTTCGCCGTCTACGAAGTGGCGCAGCAGGCGGTTGAGTATGCGCGCGCTCATGGGCCTGCTTTGGTTGAGTCGATCACCTACCGCTACGAAGGGCATGGCGTCTCGGATCGTATCTACATGAAGCGCGTCGAGGAGATGCAGCGCTTCCAACAGCGCGATCCGCTGATCGTGATGGAGAACAAACTGCGTGAGATGTTCCCGGATATCGAGCCAGAGCTTGCCAAAGTCGAGCCTGCTGTGGCGGCGATCATCGAAGAAGCCGTCCGCTTTGCTGAGGAAAGCCCGGTGCCAACGGCAGAGGATTTGACGCGCCACGTTTACGCCTGAGAACAGCTTTGAAGGGATGATCCAAGCATGGCAGAGAAGAATATCCCAATGCGCGAGGCGCTACGCGCCGCCTTGCGCGAGGAGATGCTCCGCGACGAGCGCGTGTTCGTGATGGGCGAAGAAGTCGGCGCGTGGGACGGCACGCATAAAGTCACACGCGGCTTTTTGGACGAGTTCGGCGAGCGCCGCGTGCGCGATACGCCGATCAGCGAGATGGCGATCGTCGGCGCGGCTGTGGGCGCGGCAATGGCGGGCTTACGCCCAGTGGCGGAGATCATGACGATCAACTTCGCTTTCCTGGCCTTCGATGCGCTAATCAACCATGCCGCTAAGGTACGCTACATGTTTGACGGGCAGTTCAAAGTGCCAATGGTCGTGCGCGCAGCCACAGGTTGGGGCAATCAGGCAACAGCGACGCATTCGCACACGCCCGAGCCGATCTTCGCGCACTTCCCAGGCATGTACCTAGGTTGCCCATCTACGCCCGCTGACGCCAAAGGCATGCTCAAGGCGGCTATTCGGGATGACAATCCCGTCTTGTTCACTGAGGTGATCGCGCTTTACCCTAAGCCAGGCTTAGTGCCTGACGATCCCGATTTTGTGCTGCCGATCGGCAAGGGCGATATCAAGCGGGCGGGCAAGGACGTCACCATTGTGACCTATGGGCGCGGCGTGGAATGGTCGCTGGATGCAGCTGAGATTTTGGCGCGTGAAGGCATCTCCTGCGAAGTCGTGGACGTGCGCTGGTTGCGTCCGCTGGATTTGCCACTGATCTTCGAGAGCTTCAAGAAAACCAATCGCTGCGTTGTAGTGGAAGAGAGCCTGCCTTTCTATAGCTTCGGCAGCGAGATCGCGGCGCAGCTGCAAGAGCACATGTTCGATTACATGGACGCGCCGATCAAGCGCGTCAGCGCAATGGACGTGCCGTTGCCATACGCCAAAGAGATCGAGCTGATGGCGTTGCCTGACGCGCACAAAGTGGTCGCAGCGGTCAAGGAAATCATCTAGAGAGGCGGTTGCTATGGCTGAAGTGGTGAAAATGCCCATGCTTGGCGCCAACATGCAGGAAGGCACTTTCGTCAATTGGACGAAAGAGGTCGGGCAAAGTGTCCAAGCGGGCGAGGTGATCGCCGAAGTCGAGGCCGATAAGGCGACCATTGAGATTGAGTCGCCGTTCAGCGGCGTCTTGGTTGAAAAGTTGGTCAGCGCAGGCGATGTGGTCACGGCTGGCATGCCGTTAGCGCACATTGAGACGGCTGATGGCGGCGCTGCGGCTGCTCCTAAGCCTGCAGCAGCCGCTCAGGGCGCGTCGGCCGAGCCCGCCAAGCCTGTTGCGGTTGCAGCTGCGCCTGTAGCGCTGGCTACGCCTGCAGAAGCCGATCCGAACCTGCCCGATGGCGTGCGCGCCAGCCCATTAGCGCGGCGCATCGCCCGTGAGCGCGGCATTGACTTGCACGCTGTGACTGGCACAGGGCCGGGCGGTCGGATCGTCAAAGCGGATGTCGAGCGCTTCACGCCGACGGCTGTTCAGCAAGTTGCTGAGCCGCCCAGCGCGCCTGCAAAGGCGCCAACTGCTGCGCCAACGCGCGCTCTGCCTAGCGGCGAAGGCATCGTGCATGAGCCTGTCTCGCGGATGCGCCAACGCATCGCGGCGCGCACAGTCGAGAGCAAGACGACCATTCCGCACTTTTACCTGACCAGCGAAGTGGATATGGCAGCGGCGCTAGCGCTGCGCAAGCAAATCAATGAAGGCTTGCCTGAAGATGAGAAGGTGACCGTCAACGATCTGATCGTGAAAGCGGTCGCGCTCGCCTTGCGTAAATTCCCGAATCTGAACAGCCACTTCTATGGCGATACGCTGGTGCGCTACCAGTACATCAACATCGGCATTGCGGTCGCTTTGCCCGAAGGCGGTTTGGTGAACGTGGTGGCGCGCAACGCCGATCAGGTCTCGATCTCGCAGCTGGCCAAGCGCAACAAGATCATGTTTGCTAACGTGCGCGAAGGCAAGATCAGGCCTGAAGATATCGAAGGCGCTACCTTCACCGTCAGTAATCTCGGCGCTTATGAAGTCGAGCATTTCCAGGCGATCATCAGTCCGCCTGAAGCGGCGATCCTGGCTGTGGGCGCCGTGAAGCAAGTGCCTGTGGTCGTGAACGATGAAATCCGTATCGGCACGCGCATGAAGCTCTCGCTGAGTGTAGATCATCGCGTCAGCGATGGCGCCGAAGGCGCGCTCTTCCTCAAGGCGCTGCGCGAGCTGCTCGAGAATCCAATGCGCCTGCTCTTGTGAGCAACGCTCAGCGCCCGCGCACATGCCGCTGTCAGAATGGCACAGCGGCATGTTTTTTTCTCAAGCCTGCTTTGAACGTCCGTTCATGTTACAATAGCTGTATCCACATCAGCCTGGGTTTAGGATGACTTGCTATGTGCCAGCCAATGGATGCTTCCGGCAGCGCTAGCCCAGCGCCTGAGCCGACGCCTGAGGCGATTCAGGACTTCGTGCATTTGCACGTGCATACCGAGTACAGCTTGCTGGATGGCCTGAGCAAGATCGACAAGCTGGTCAAGCGTGCGCAGGCGCTGAACATGCGCGCGCTCGCCATCACTGATCATGGCACGATGTTCGGCGTGATCAGTTTCTACAATGCTTGCAAAGCAGCGGGCATCAAGCCGATCATCGGCGTGGAAGCCTACCTTGCCAAGCAGGACATGCGCGTTCACGATCCGAGCGAGAAATCGCCGTATCACTTGCTGCTCTTGGCGCGCAACCGCAAAGGCTATCAGAATCTGCTCAAGATCGCCACGGCTGCGCAGCTGGAAGGCTTCTATAACCGTCCGCGCATTGACAAAGACTTCCTAGCGGCGCACGCCGAGGGCTTGATCTGCACCTCGGGCTGCCTGGCAGCAGAAATCCCGCGCATGGTTAGCGAAGGGCGCGAGGACGAAGCGCGCCGCACCATCGGCTGGTACCAGGACGTCTTTGGCAAGGAGAATTTCTTCCTGGAGCTGCAACATCACGCCATTCCAGAGCTAGAGACGATCAATCGTTGGCTTGTGGCGAACCGCGACTACGCCAATGTGCCGTTGCTTGCCACAAACGACGTGCATTACGTGCTGCAAGGCGATGCGGAAGCGCACGACACGCTCTTGTGCATTCAGACGGGCACACAGAAGAAGGATGCCAAGCGCCTGCGCATGAGCGATCCTAGCTACTATCTGCGCTCGGGCGCTGAGATGTGGCAGCTCTTTGGCACAGATGAGATCGTCAAGACGGCGCTGCTGAACACGCTCTTGGTCGCTGAGATGTGTGAACACCTGCACCTTGAGCGCGAGGAGTACCACTTGCCGAACTTCCCTGTGCCAGAGGGCTACGTGCCACAGACATACCTGCATCATTTAGCAGAGCAAGGGCTGCGTTGGCGCTATGGTGCCGAGGCTGAGCGCGCTGAGATCAAGGCACGCCTTGCTTACGAGCTGGAGGTGATCCACGATCTCAAATTCGATAACTATTTTCTGATCGTCTGGGACTTGTGCCAATACGCGCGGCACGCCAATATCTGGTGGAATGTGCGCGGCTCAGCTGCTGGCTCGCTCGTGGCTTATGCGCTTGGCATCACCAGCATTGATCCGCTTCAGAACGCGCTGATTTTCGAGCGTTTCCTGAATCCAGGCCGCAAGAACATGCCGGATATTGACATCGACTTCCCCGATGATCGGCGCGCTGAGATGATCGCCTATGTGCGCGATAAGTACGGCTCGGATCGCGTGGCGGCGATCATCACTTTTGGCACGCTTAAGGCACGTGCTGCCATCAAGGATGTCGGGCGCGTGCTTGGCGTCGATTCACAAGTCGTCAGCCAGCTGACGGCCCTAGTGCCAAACATTCCTAGCAAGCCAGTGACGCTAGCTGAGTGCTTGAGCGACGATCCTGATAAGGCAGTGCCAGCGCTGAAGGAACGCTATAACAACAATGCTCAAATCCGCGAGCTGCTGGAGACAGCTATGACTGTTGAAGGCGTCGCGCGCAATGCAGGCACGCACGCCGCTGGCATCATCATCACACCTGAGCCGCTGGTCGAGTATCTGCCACTGCACCGTCCAATGGGCGAATCGCCTGTGGATCGGATCACGCAATTCAGCATGGAAGTCTGCGAGTCTATCGGCTTGCTGAAGATTGATTTTCTCGGCTTGGCGACGCTAAGCGTGATGCGGCGCGCCTGTGAGCTGATCGAAGAGCATCACGGCGTGCATTTCACAATGGAGAACATCCCTTATCGCCCTGATCCCAACGATCCTGAGCAGGCGCAGCGCGTGGCAAAGCTCTTCGAGCTGATCAGCAATGGCGAGACGACAGGCGTCTTCCAGCTGGAGAGCAGCGGCATGAAGAAGATGCTGGTCAGCATGAAGCCGAAGAACTTTGAGCATATCGTCGCGGCAATCGCGCTTTACCGCCCTGGGCCGATGGAATTGATCCCAACTTACATTCGCCGCATGCACGGTCAGGAGCCTGTCAGCTACCACCATGAGAAGTTGGAGCCTATTTTAAGCGAGACCTACGGAATTTGCGTTTATCAGGAGCAAATCCAGCAGATCGCCTCTGAACTATTCGGCTATACGCTCAGTGATGCTGATCTGATGCGCCGCGCCATCTCCAAGAAGAAGAAGAAAGACCTCGAGGAGCATCGCGACAAATTCATTCAGCGTGGGCCTGAGCGCGGCGTCTCGGTTGAAGTGGCCGAGCGCATCTTCGCTGATATCGAGTATTTTGCCTCTTACGGCTTCAACAAGGCGCACGCCGCTGACTATGCCGTCCTCACCTGCCAGACCGCCTATCTCAAAGCGCATTATCCTGTGGAGTATTACACAGCGCTGCTGAGTGTGCAGCGCCATAACAGCAACGATGTCGCGCTCTTCATCGCCGATTGTCGCCGTCACGATATCCCGATCTTGCCGCCTGACGTGAACGCCAGCGCCAATGACTTCGTGATTGAGACCACGCCTGATGGCAAGCGCGGCATTCGCTTTGGCCTGAGCGCGATCAAGAATGTCGGCGAGCGCGCTGTGGCACAAATCCTGGAAGCGCGCAAGAGCGGCCGCTTCAACAGCTTGCTAGACTTCAGCCGTCGCGTGGACTTGCGATCCATCGGTAAGCGCGCTCTAGAAAACCTGGCCAAGGTTGGCGCCTTCGATTCGCTAGTAGATGGCGGGCGTGAAGTCGCTGTTGCGGCCGTCGAGCGCATGTACGCTTATAGCGAGTGGTATCATCGTATGGCGGAGAGCAGTCAGTCCAGCTTGTTCAGCGACGATGCCATCGATCGCGGCTTCGACTTGCCGCAACTTGAGGAACCGACCGAGCCTGAGGCGATCAAGAGACGGCTGCGCGAGCGCTGGCAGGCTGAGAAAGAGCTGATCGGCGTCTACGTCTCGACGCATCCGCTTGGCAAAATGCCAAAGGATTTAGAACATCTCAGCAATTTCATCTACGTCAAGGATTTGGCACAAGATGCCGATGAGCTGAATGGTCAGCCTGTGACGATGACAGGCATGGTCGAGAGCTTGCGCACGATGACGACCAAAGCAGGCGATAGCATGGCAATAGTGCGCTTTGAAGACATGACGGGCGCTATTGACGGCGTCTTCTTCCCACGTACTTGGAAGAAATACGCCGATCAGATCAAACCTGAGGAAGTTTTCATCCTTCGCGGCAAAATTGACCTCTCGCGCGGCGATCCGCAGATCATCATTGAGAGCATCACGCAAGATTTCGCGGTCGCTGTGCCAAAAGAGAGCGCACTAGCGCCTAGCGCGCCGATCCACTCGGCGCTATCCCATCAAGCCGTTGCGAGCGTTCCGCCTGAGGCTAGTGAGCCTACAGAAGAGGTTGCCACAGCTCAGCCTTACAGCGCCGATGCGTTTGAAGATGGCTTCCCGCCTCTCGACCTGAGCACGCTAGAGCCGCCTGATGAGACGCCTTACTACGGCGATGTTGATATAGATGATTATGACGTGCCACAACAGCTGAGCACGCCGCTGAGCCTGAATGGCGATGCGCGTAGCGCACCGATTCGGAAACGCAGTAAACCTGCTAAGCCGCGCCAAATCATCATCACGCTTGAGCTAAGCCAAGACGTCGATCTTGAGCGGCGCCGCGTGAATTGGCTGCGCGAGCAAGTGCGCAGCTATCCAGGCGTGGATCAGTGCGATGTGCGTTTGCTCTACCCAGATGGCAAGCGCGTTCGCTTGCGCTTCCGTGAGAAAACCTGCTACGACTCACTAGAGCCAATCTTGTGGGAGAGCGCAGGAGCGAAGGAGATCAAAGTCCTGCCTTTAGCGCCGCAAGAGCCGTTGCAGCAACCAAATGGCGCCGCCGAGCGCGCCGAGCGCGGTTAAGCCCAGCACCAGGGCGGCGAACCAAGTCGTGTCCTCAGCCCTAACAGCGCGTTGCACTGGCTGAGGCGTCGGCAAAGTGCGATTGAGCGTGAAGATCAGGCGCTCAGCTGGTTGCAACGCCTGCTCAAGCTGATAGACCAGATAGGCGCGTCCTGTGCTTGGCGATGTCTCCAGGCTTTGGCGGAAGCGCTGCTTCTGGCTGCTCAGCGTTGCAGCTGCTTCTTGCGGCAACCTGATCTCGACCTGCTCAGTGCGGTACAGGTAATCCTGGTCGAGCGTAGCGCCGCTGCTGAAGGGCAATTGGTAGCTGAAGATGACTTCGTAGCGCTCTTCAGGGAAGAGCGGGCGCGTCAGCAGCACTTCAGGTGCGATGGCGCTGCCGCCGATGCTGAGCATCTGGTCGAGCGTCGGATCGAAGGCGATAGCAACAGCACCGATCGGCAAGGGCAGGCGCACGGCGATCAACTTGCCGTTTGGCGCGCTTTGATTGGTCAAGAAAAATCTATCGCCTTGCACGCGCAGCACATACACGGAGAGGATCTGGGCAACGCGCTCGTTCAGAAACTCGAAGGTATGCTGTGCGCGCTCGATCGAGACCACGGCGGCATCGTCTGTGCGCTCGTAGAGCTTGATGGGCAGCTCAAAGTCGCGCAGCGGCGCTTCCAGCTTGACGATCGCGCTAGCCTGCTGCGCGTTCTCATAGCGCAAGCTAGCAAAAATCAGATCGCCAGGCTGGAAGGCGAGATTCTCAAAGCGGAAAGTGCCATCGGCGCTCAGCGACGTCTGCAGCTGCTGGATCAGCACGGGCGCGGTATCGGGCGTTGTGGCGCGCAGCAAGTGCAGCGTCACAGGCGCGCCGACGGGCAAGCGCAGGCCATCTGTGCCTGCTATGATGCGTCCAGCAATGGTGATGCGCACAAGGGCAGGCGTTGGCGTGGCTTGTGCAGCGTGCGATGGCGCTGTCAGCGCGCTGAGCGCGCTCAGCAAAAGGATCAGATGCAAGCACAGCGCCAAGGAAGCACGCCGCAGCATGTCAGCTACTCAGTTTGCGCAGGCACAGCGCTCTCATACTTGGAAGGGCATTTCAGCTGCAGCTCGTCGGCGTAGAAGACGCCGTCTGTGCCGAGCTTGCCCGTCATGATCGCCTGGGCTTCATCCTGCAGCAAGTCAGGGATTGGCTGATTGCGCACAATGACGGGCAGGCGATTGGCGTTCGGATCGTTGACTGCCAAGTGCAAGGCACGCGCCAAGCCGCCGATCTCGCGCAATTCGTCCATTTTGTCGGTCACGTGTGCCACTGTGAAGCTGATGGTCTGCGTCTCGGGATCAAATTGGATAGTTTTGCCGATCACGGCGCCGCTGATGCGCACCGTCCGCCCGACTAGCTCTGGACGGCTGAGGATGTCGTTCACGCTGATGAAAAAGCGCCCGCTAGCGAGCGTCGCGCTCAGCAGCATGACGATCAGCGCGCCCATCACGATCACGCCAAGCATGGCGAAGCGCGCGCGTACAGAGAGACCGCGGCGCAATTTTTGGGCGACTTGTGCTTTTTCCCAACTCAAGCTCTGCGTCATAGAAGTACCTCTATCGTGCTATCGCATCGGTCGGTTGCCCACGGATATTTTGTGATGTGATGCACAGATTGTAGCCTTTTTCAGCCGCGCCTGCAATGCCAGGCAGCCATACAGCTGCTTTCAAGTGCCTGTTAACTTGTTAGGTTGACACACGCGCCGTCTAGTGCTACACTAGGCTAGCCGTTTACCAAGCTCAAATTGCTATGGACGACTATCCTAGTTCGAGACGGCTTTGCACTGCTGAAGAACGCCTCGCTTGCCGCACTGACCTCGCCTAAAAGCGCCTGCCCGTGTGCGGCGCGCTTGCGGTCAGCGGCACACGGGTGACCCTGCGGCGCATAGCCCGCCAAAGTATATAGACTGACCTGCTCCTAGAAAGGCGGTGCCTATGGAAGCGATCCGTCGTAAGCCCATCTTTGCCACTGGGCAGACCGACGCGGCTTACCTTGGCTGGGCGGATATTTTGATCCTGCTTGGCTTGGCAGGCGCAGTGTACTTGGGTGTGCAGCTCGCCTCTAGCGCGCCACCTTCGTTGGCGCGCGCTGAGATCGAGCTCGATCCGCGCGTCCTGCCCTACTACGCTGTGCAATCGGTCGGGCGCATGGCAGCAGCCTATTTCCTCTCGCTGCTCTTCTCAATCGTGTACGGCTACATGGCAGCGCGCAGCCGCTCAGCCGAGCGCGTTTTGCTGCCCGTGCTGGACGTGCTGCAGTCCGTGCCGATTCTCTCGTTCTTGCCTGTTGTAGTGCTTTCGCTGAGCGCTATCTTGCCGCAAGCGACTGCAGTCGAGCTAGCAGCTATCGTGCTGATCTTCACCAGCCAGGTCTGGAACATGACCTACAGCTTCTATCAGTCGCTGCGCACCTTGCCGCGTGAGCTGCGGGAGGCGGCTTCGGTCTTCCGCTTCAATTGGTGGTGGCGCTTCCGCCGCGTTGACTTGCCTTTTGCCAGCATTGGCTTGCTATGGAACAGCGTGATGAGCTGGGCAGGCGGCTGGTTCTTCCTAATGGCGGCTGAGATATTCACCGTCGGCGATAAAGACTTTCGGCTGCCCGGCGTTGGCTCATATCTACAAGAAGCTGCCAACGCTAACAATACGACTGCTATCTTGTACGGTGTGCTGACGCTGGTGTTGGTCGTGGTCGCGCTCGATCAGCTCGTCTGGCGTCCGCTCTTAGTTTGGGTGCAAAAATTCAAGCTAGAGACGGTCGAAGACGACAATCCGCCAACTTCGTGGTTCTACAATTTGCTGAGTCGCTCGCGCCTCGCCAATGCGCTGACGCAGGTGCTGATCGTCGGCACAATCAAGGCGCTCGATCGGCGTTTTGGCAAAGCGCGCCGCTTTGAGCCTGCTGAACAAGAGCGACCATTGCACTGGACGCAAAAGGTGGCACGTCTGTTGGCGCTCACAGCCTTTGTGCTGCTTGTGCTGGCGCTCAGCCTTCAGCTGGCACAACTGTTGCTGAGCGTGCCGTTATCAGATTACGCGCGCATCGCTGCTGGAGCGCTAGCCACTGCCTTGCGCGTCCTAGTGGCCATGCTGATCGCCATGGCTTGGACGATTCCGCTCGGCGTGCTGATCGGCTCGAATCCAAGCGTGGCGAACTTTCTGCAGCCTTTAGTGCAGATCGCCGCGTCCACTCCAGCCACGGCCTTCTTCCCGCTGATTGTGCTAGTGATCGTTAGCAACGGCATTAGCTTCAATGTGGCCTCAGTGCTGTTGATGCTGCTTGGAACGCAGTGGTACGTGCTGTTCAACGTGATCGCCGGCACTACAGCCATTCCAAAGGATTTGCGCGATATGAGCGACCTGTTGCGCTTCAAGGGCTGGAATCGTTGGCGCAAGTTGATCTTGCCCTCGCTTTTCCCGTACTTGATCACAGGCTTGATCACAGCGAGCGGCGGCGCATGGAATGCCAGCATCGTCGCCGAATACGCTGAATTCGGCCAGCAGACCTATAGCGTGATCGGCTTAGGCGCGCTGATCAGCGAGGCCACCGCTAAGGGCGACTTCGGCTTGCTGACAGCAGCCACACTGACCATGAGCGTCGTCGTAGTGACCATCAATCGGTATTTTTGGCGGCGCTTGTACCGTCTGGCAGCGGAACGTTACACAATGGAGTAGAGCCCAATGACAG
>RFIM01000159.1 GCA_003695215.1 Chloroflexota bacterium | reverse complement strand
TCCACCAGCAAGCCTGATTTGAGCAACTTGCTCAGCTCAGCCTCTATGTTCAGCGTCGGCTTGCCATCAGCGCCTGTGAAAGTTTCGGACAGGAGTGCCTTGAAGCGATCGCGCGGCAAAGGCGCACCTTGCCCGTTTAGAATCTCAGCAGCAGCGCGCTGCACGATCGGGCGCAGCGCTTCATTAGGCAGATGGCGCCGCACGAAGAAATCGTACCAGCCAAGCCGACCTGGCACTTTCAGGTCGTTGGCGTAATCCGACCAAATCTTGAGCGTCACATCCAGGATAGTGCGCCCGCGCGTGCCTGCCTTGGCGCGCGCGATTTGCTTGGCATCGGGCGTGGCGACACGCTTGCCTGTTTTCGTCCAGGCTGCTGCCCAGCGCTCTGCCAGCTGAGCGAAGTCGGCTTCGCGCCAAGCGCGCAGATAGCAGGCTTGGAAGCCGAGATTGAGCAGCGGATCGTAGCCATTGACGTCAGCAGCGATGATCACGAAATTAGCGCTATAGAGCGCCATGAATTGATGCAACCACGCCAACTTGGCAGGCTTCTCCGCCTCTGGCAGCTCATCGTAGCCGTCGAGCAGCACAAGGCACGTGCCTGCAGCCAGCCGTCGATAGACTAGCTTGGGCAATTGGCTTGCAGCCGCGCCGCCAAAGCGCCTTTGCAGCGCCCTGACTATTGGCTCAGCAGGATCGAGCGGCTTGAGCGTCACCTTGCTGCCCGATTGCGTGCTGCGCTTGCCTGTGGCGGAATCTGTGCCTTCGGCAGGCGGCGCAGGCGGCTGGACGCCATAGGTCTCTGGGCGCACGTCGATATCGCGCAGGTGAACTAGGATCGGCAACAAGCTGCGGAAGTCCACCACCTCAGTTGCGCGCTCATCAGTGCGTTTGAAGCGCGCATTCAGCTTCTCCAGCGCACGCCGTTGATTTTCCTGATACTGGCGGCGCAAGCGCTCGTGCTCACTGGCAGGGCTATTGGCCAGGATGCGCTCGAAGTATTCATCGCGAGTCGTATCGACAACCTGCAGCGCGATTTCGCCGAGCGCGACTAAGCCAAGCACGGCTAAGGTCGTGCTTTTGCCCATGCCGCTGCGCGCCAACAAGGCTAAGTGCCGCTCGCCTCTTTGTAGGTCAAGCGCGCTGATGGTCTCGACGTTGTAGGGCGCGTAGGCGGCGGGAAAGTCGTGGATGATCGGGACGATGTGCGCTGCAGCTGTAGATTCTTCATCGCGCGGCTTGGGCGCTTCAATCGGCGCGAGGAATTGCGGCTCGAGGTAAATCTCGCTGAGCGGCAAGATAGCGCCGCCAAGATGATAGGCATTGAAAAGCTCAGCGGCGCGCTTGGCATAGCGCACTTCAGGCGGCGCGCTCAGAAAGCTGCGCACGCCAGTAGCGCCTTCCTGAGCGCTTTGGCGCAAGCGCTGCCAAGTGCCGCGCAGACGGTATATGCCTAAGGCGATCAGCAGGCCGCTGACCAAACCGATCAGAAAAGAGCCGAAATCAAATCGCATGATCACATCTCCGCAAGGCTGCGCTAGGCAGTATAGCGCAGGATGCCGCGCCAGGCGATCAGGCTCTTGCCTTTTTGGCGATCAAGCCGTGCTGCAGATACCATTGGTAAGTATCTTCTAACGATTGGCGCAAGCTGATGCGCGGCTCGCCGAAAGCGGCGCGCGCCTTGCTCGAATTGAAGAGCACGCGCCGCGCGCTCAACCAGATTTGATCGGCATTCACGGGCAGCTTGAGTCCGAGTCGGCTGAGCGCGCCGACCAAATAGGCGAGCGGCGTGGCGAGAGCGCGCGGCAGCAGTAATTTCGGTGCGCGCACGCCGACGATCTGGCAAATCATGGCGAACAGCTCGCGGTAGGTTGCATCTTGTGCGCCGAGGATATAGCGCTCGCCAATGGCGCCGCGTTCAGCGGCAGCAAGGTGCGCTGCAGCCACGTCGCGCACGTCAATAGCCGTCACGGCGCCAGCAGGATAAAATGGCGGCACCAAGCCGCGCGCAGGCTCTACGATCAGGCTGCCGCTGATCAGGTTCAAGTCGCCTGGCCCAAAGATCACTGAGGGATTGAGCGTCACCACAGGCAGGCCTGCCTGCACGGCTTTCGCCACTTCCTGCTCAGCTAACATCTTGCTATGACCGTACGGAAAGCGCTCAGGCGGCAGGTTGAAAGCGACTGTTTCATCGCTTGGCGCGCCATCAGGGCGCAAACCGACGGCTGCAGCGCTGCTGGTGAAGATCACGCGCTCGGCTTGTGCCGCTTGCGCCGCTCGCAGCACGTTGCGCGTGCCTTCCACGTTCACCTGATACATCTTGGCGCGCTGCGCCCGCCAATAGTCAGCGATAGCCGCTGTGTGGAATATCCAGGCGCAGCCTGCAGCCGCTTTGTGCAGCGAGTCGGCGTCGGTCACGTCGCCGAGCGCATGCTCAACGGGCAGATCGGCGACCAAATCAAGGCGCGAGCTGGCGCGCCGCAAGAGGCGCACTTCATGCCCTGCTGCCACCAACAGGCGCACGATATGCGCGCCCAGAAAGCCTGTGCCGCCTGTGACCAGTGCTTTGACCATCTCATGCATCCATTTGGCTAGACATTGGCGCGAATGTGCAAAATATCGCCATCTTTGACGATGTAATCTTTGCCTTCAAGGCGCATTTTGCCTTGCTTCTTGACTTCAGCCTCGCTGCCCAGCGCCAATAAGTCGGCGCAGGCGGTCACTTCAGCGCGGATGAAGCCGCGCGCTAAATCCGAGTGAATGACGCCCGCGGCTTCTTGCGCTGTAGCGCCAATAGGAATCGTCCAAGCGCGCACCTCATCAGGCCCGACCGTGAAGAAAGAATGGATGTGCAGCAATTCGTAGCTCTCGCGGATAGCGCGCTGCGCGCCTGGCTCGGCGATGCCGTATTCGGCCAGAAACAGGCGCTGATCCTCGCCTTGCAGCTGCGCAATTTCAGCCTCCAGCTTGCCTTGCAAGGCGATCATGCGCAGGTTCGGCATCTGATAGGCGCGCGCTTGCGCCACATCGTAGCTTTGCTCGCCTGAATTGAAGATGACCAGCATCGGCTTGAGCGAGAGCAAGCCATAGCCGCGCACCAAGCGGCGCTCCTCAGGCGTGCTCTCAAGGGCGCGCAAGGGCTTCAGCTCGTCAAGGTGCGCTTTGAAGCGCTCTAGCGTGGCCAGCTCGGCCTCAAATGTGGCAGGATTAGCAGGCTTGCCTTTGCGGCGCTCTTCTGCCAAGCGCTCCAGACGCCTTTCGATAGTGACTAGGTCGCTGAGCAGGAATTCGGTATCGACTGTGCTCAGATCGCGCAAAGGATCGATAGTGATCTCAGGATGCGGCACGCTCTCATCTTCAAAGGCGCGTACGACGTGAATGAAACCTTCCACCTGCTGCAACTGGTTGCGCAGCTCGCCGCTGATGCCTTCTTTGCCGATGCCGCGCTCTAGGCCGCCGATATCAGTGTAGGTGATCGTGGCGTAGATAGTCTTCTTGGGCTTATAGAGCGCGCTCAGCTGATCGATGCGCACATCAGGCACAGGCACCACAGCCGTGAAGACTTCCAGCTTGCCGCCGCTGACGGCGCCCGTCGGGCGGTTGCTGCGCGTGAGCGCGTTGAAAATGGTCGTCTTGCCGCTGTTGGGCAAGCCCACGATGCCTAAACGCATGAGGAGTCCTCGTTCGTGTGCTGTCAATTTGCAGCTGGATTATACACTGGCCATAATTCAGCAGAGATTGAGAATTTTTTGAAAGGGCAATAGCTATGCTCAGGCGCTTGGTGATAGTAATTTTGAGCGGCGCGCTTCTGGCGCTGCATCCGCAACAGGTCAGGATGCTGGCTGAGAGCGCGCCTGAATGGGAAGAGATTGTGACGGGCGGCGAGACCATCTGCGGGCGCGGCGCGCCGTACGCCTTTTACGTCAATCGCGGCAGAGATCAGCGCAAGCTGCATATCCATTTCATCGGCGGCGGCGCCTGCTGGAACGGCCTGAATTGCCAGAAGTCAGTCGATTTGTTCACCGATGAGGTGATTCCCTATGAGGATATCCTGCATGATATGTCCTTGCGGCAAGGCGTCTTCGATCTGGAGCGGCCTGAGAATCCGCTGCGCGATTACGCCACTGTGCTGATCTCCTACTGCACGGGCGATGTTCACGTTGGCGACCGTGTAGTGAATTACACGCCCAACCTGACCATCTACCACAAAGGCTACGTGAACGCCAAAGCGGCCCTGGACTGGGTCTATCAGAATTTCCCTGAGGCGGAGAAAGTCCTGGTCAGTGGCTGCAGCGCGGGCAGTTATGGCGCGATTATGCACGCCAACAGCATTTTCAGCCGTTATCCGCAGGCGATGCATCGCCTGATCGGCGATTCAGGCGTCGGCGTGATCACGCCAGAGTGGGACGGTTTAGAGAAGTGGGGCTTCTTCGAGAATTTGGCGAAGGAACTGCCCGAGCTGGCTGACGTGCGCGGCGATCCGTTCATCATCAACCAGCTCTATGTAGCCAACAGCAAGCGGCATCCTGAGGCGATCTTCACGCAGTTCACCACAGCCGCTGATCGCGTCCAGGCCTTCTTCTATGGCTTACAAGGCGGCCGCGACTGGCAAGCGGGCATGTATACGCGCCTTGAGGCGCTTGAGGCATTGCCGAACTTCCGCGCTTTCATCAGCGGCGGCAATGCCCACTGCATCTTGCCCTACGATCGCTTCTACACCTACCAGGCTAACGGCGTGCCTTTCCGCGACTGGGTGGCCGAGCTAATGGAAGGCCGCGCCGTGCCGACGCTCAAGTGCAAGAACTGCACCATCGCTGAGCTGACGCGCTAGGCAGGCGCAATGACGGCTCGGCTGGGCGCGCTGCCATCAGCAGCCTGATCTTGGCGGCGGAACTGGCTCATGTACAGATCGTAGTAGGCGCCTTTTTGCGCCAGCAGCTCGCTGTGCGTGCCGCGCTCGACGATCTGGCCTGCCTTCACCACTAGCACCTGATCGGCGTTGCGGATAGTGCTGAGCCGATGAGCGATCACGAAACTGGTGCGCCCATGCAGCAATTTCTCCAAAGCGCTCTGAATGACGCGCTCAGTGCGCGTATCCACGCTGGAGGTAGCTTCGTCAAGGATCAGGATGCGCGGATTCTTGAGCGCGGCGCGCGCAATAGCGATCAGTTGGCGCTGGCCTTGACTCAAGCCGCTGCCGCGCTCGCCTAGCACAGTCTGATAGCCGTTGGGCAAGCGCTCGATGAACTGATCGGCTGCCACGAGCTTGGCGGCGGCGATGACTTCTTCGTCGGTCGCCTCCAGCCTGCCATAGCGGATGTTGTTCATGACCGTATCGGCAAACAAGAAGCTATCCTGCAGCACGATGCCGATTTGGCTGCGCAGGCTATCAAGAGTGACCTCGCGGATATCTATGCCGTCAATCTTCACAGCGCCGCGCGAGACGTCATAGAAGCGCGGTATCAGGTTGATGATCGTCGTCTTGCCGGCGCCCGTCGGACCGACAATGGCGATAGTCTGCCCTGGCTCAGCCGTCAAGTTGATGCCACGTAGCACAGGCTGATCTTTCTTGTACTCTGCCCAGACGTCCACGAACTCGACTCGGCCTTGGATTGGCGGCATAGGCCGCGCGTTCGGCGCATCTTCAAAGTCAGGCTGCGTGTCCAGCAGGCCGAAGATGCGCTCGCCGCCTGCGATGGCGCTCTGGATGTTCGTCCACAGCAGCGCGATCTGCTGGATCGGCTGATTGAAGCGCTGTACGTACTGCAAGAAGGCGAAGACCGTGCCGAGCGAGATGGTTGTGCCGAACAAGGGCTCATCGCGGAAGACGGCTAGGCCGCCGACGACGACCACGATCGCCACAGCCACAAAGCCCAGCGCTTCGAGAGTCGGCGTGAGGGCGCTAGTGAAGCTGGCTGCGCGCACGTTAGCATCGCGGTTGGCTGCGTTCACGCGCATGAACTCGGCGATGTTCTCGTCTTCGCGGCTGAAGGCCTGAGCTTCGCGGACACCGACGATGCTCTCTTGCAAGTCAGCATTCACATTGCCCATCTGCTGGCGGCTGCGCCGAAAGGCTTTGCGCGCCTGATTGCTGAAATACAGCGTGGCGACGAACATGAACGGCACAGCCGAGAGGCTCAGCAGGGCATAGCCAACGTTGGCTTGGAACATCTTGATAGCGATCCAGATCATCAGCAGGGCGCCGCTGGCCACGCTGATCAGCGCGAAGTTGATCGTCTGCTGAATGGTCTCCAGGTCGCTCGTCAGGCGGCTCATGATGTTGCCGACCTCGTTCTCGGCGTAGTAGCGCAAGGAGAGCCTATGCATGTGCTTGAAGACTTCGCGGCGCAAGTGATAGAGCACATGCAAGCCTGTCCAGTTCATCAGGAAGAACATCATGCCGTTCATCACGGCGCCGCCGATGAACAGCAGCACTAGAACTGCGACCAAGCCGAGCAAGCCGCTGATCTTGGCATCGCGGATAGCTGCCTCGCGCTCAGCTGCGCTCAGGCTTGGATCGGCGCGGAAGCGCGCCTCAATCGCCCGAGCGTCCTCTTGAGTGTAAGTGCAAACTGTGCCAGGCCGCTGGAACAGGTAGCAGTCCACAGCTTGCCCGATCAGCTCGGGCGCCACCACTTGCGTCCAGGTTGAGGCTAGCAACAAAGCCAGCACGAGCAGCAAGATCATCCAATAGCGCCCGAAGTAGCG
>RFIM01000158.1 GCA_003695215.1 Chloroflexota bacterium | reverse complement strand
GGGTACGTGAAGCGCCTCAGCGCATAGAGCATCCCAGCCAATACCGAGAAGGTGCTCATGAAGATCAGCGAAGGCGCTGTGAGCCGCAGCAGATCTGCTGAGAGCCCAAAGGCAGCTTGGCTCATGCCGCTGCTGCGCAAGAGCTCAGGGGAGAGCGCAAAGGGCGACTCAAGCGGCGTCAATGACGGCGTGCCACGATAAAACGCAATCACGTACGGCGCAAAGAACGTCATCAGCAGCACCAACACGCCGCTAATCAGCAAAACTAGGCTCACTAGCGCACTGACCAAGCGCCACAGCTCGCTTTTATCTTCACGGGCTGCATATTCGCTCAACACAGGCACAATAGCCGAGTTAGTGTGCCCAAAGATGGCCAGATCGTACAAATCGCGCGGAATAGTGATAGCGATCTGGAAAGCATCTACAGCGCGGCTAGCGCCGAACAGGTTCGAGAGCAAAATTTCCTTGGCAAAGCCAAGAGCGCGGCTGGCGATGTTACCGATAGCAAGAATCGTTGTAGCACGGGCTAAGCCTGCTGAGACTGTCTCAGCAGATTGTTCTTCTTCAATGGGTATAACAGGTGCAGAAGGGATCGTTTCGCTCATCAAGGCGCTCAGCTTCTAGGCGTCGGCAGGTAGCGCACGAATGCGCGCAATCAGGGCAGAAGTGCTGTGATCGGCCAGCGTATCGATCAGCACCACGCGGCCGCCATAAACAGCGACTGCCTCGCGCTCAGGCAAGGGCTTATGCCGATAATCGCCGCCTTTGACGTAAATTTCGGGCTGTAGGGCGCTGATCAAGCTGTTTGCCGTCTCGCCTTCGAAGATCAGCGCAGCTGTGACGCAGTGCAGCGCCGCGATCAGGCGTGCGCGCTCTGCCGCAGGCACAATCGGGCGGCCAGCGCCTTTGAGCGCACGCGTGGCGGCATCGCCGTTCACAGCGACCAGCAACGCGCCGCCGAGCGCGCGTGCCTTCTCCAGATAGTCGAGATGCCCGACGTGCAGCAGATCGAAGTGACCGTTGGTGAAGACGAGCGGCACACCTTCCGCGCGCCACTGAGCGCGTAGCGCTAGAGCTTCTGAGAGCGTGATCACGCGATGAAGTGCGGATGAGTGTTGCATTGGGCCAATTTTAGCGCTTGTGCAAGCGTGGCGCTAGAGCGCGCAGGGTTGCATTGTTGCGCCTGGTTGTAGCAGATCGCGGAGAGTGCTATACTGGCAGGGCATGGAAGGTGACATCTCGTCTGAACAGTTGGAGCGCGTGCGAGAATGGCTGCAGCGAAGGCAGGGGCAACTGCGCCAACTGGGTTTGGATGACCTGATGGCACTTTTGGTCGAGACGCCGCTTGGATTCATCGCCTCACAGATGCTCTTGCTCTTTCAGCCTGTGTTGGGCAAAGATCAAGAGCGCAGCATTTATGAGAGCCTGGCGCGTCTGCTCAGCACGCCTGAAGGCACATCGTGGCTGCGTCAGCAACTGATCGATCGAGATGAAGAAGGTGGTCGGCGATGATTTACGCGATCCTGTTGATCGCCCTGCTTATGATGGCAATTTCAGCAGTGTGCGCGCGCGCAATTGTCTTGCGCGCTGTGCCTGCTTATCGGGCACTGCAACAGACGGTCAGCGCAGCTGTGGAGAGCGGACGCGGCGTGCATGTCTCACTGGGCAGCAGCGCCTTGCTGGACGAGAGCGCCTTGACGGCCATAGCGGGCGCCGAGCTGCTCTATCAAACGGCCGCGCGTGCTTCTGGTGGTGATTTGCCCGTGACGGCCAGCACAAGCGATCCTGTCACGCTTGGCATCGCACAGGATCGCCTGCGTCGTGCTTATGCGCTGCGCAATCGTCCTGAGGTCTTCAAATCAACGTTGGCGCGCTGGTATCCGAGCGGCGATGCGTCTCTAGCTCTGGCAGCAGGCGTTGGCGCTGCACTCTTGGACGAAGAAGACAGCTTGGCGTTGCTGTGCGGACGCTTCGGCGCAGAACTCGCCTTGATCGCTGAGGCAGCCATCCGCTACGACCGCGACTTGCTGCCGCACAGCACGCAGATTGAAGGTCAAGCCATCGCCTATGCCACAAGCGCAACGCCTTTGTTGGCGGAAGAGCTATTCGTGAGCGCGGCCTACCTTGAGCCGACGCCGCTCAACATCGGCGCTGCTGCTGCTCAAGACGCGCTGCGCTATCTGGTTGTCTTCGCTCTGATCGCCCTGGCTGTACTTGCCTTTCTAGGAGTCAACCTGTGACCGCCTCTCAGACTCCGCGCCGCCGCTTGCGCTTAGGTGCCGCGCTCTTAGCCGCACTGACCATTGGCATCGCGCTGATCACGCTGCTCGGCTTGGAGCCAGTGCCAACTCTGCCGCCTGAGACCAACCAGATGCTCAATGCCTTTAGCCAGCTGCTCATCCAGCTGGTAGCCGTCATTGGCGCCATCGCCCTGCTGCTAGGCGTGTTGAATCTGACGCGCTTCCATGCTGCGCAGCTGCGACAAATGCCGCGCGGCTTGTACAGCCTGCTCTTGTTGGCGACGCTCCTAGGCGTCTTATCAGTGCGCGCGCTAGAGCGTAGCGGCATCCTGCGCATCGGCAATGACGAGGCATCAGCACTTTCGCTGACCATACTTGATGTAGCGCAAGTGGCAGTCGAATCGGCCTTAGCAGGGCTGATCTTCTTTGCCCTGGTCTATAGCGCCGCGCGCCTGATGCGCAAACGCGTCACTCTTTGGAACGCGCTATTTTTAGCGGCGCTAGTGATCGTCTTGCTCGGCTTCAGTCCGCTTGGCGGCACGACTCTCTTACCTGCTTTGCGCGAGTGGCTGCTGAGCGTGCCCGTCAATGCTGGCACACGCGGCTTGCTGATCGGCGTCGCGCTCGGCACGGTTGTAGTAGGCGTGCGCGTCCTGATCGGGCGCGATCGGACTTTTCGAGAGTGAGGTCTTAGAGCATGGCTGAGCGTCCGATGTTTGATGATGAATACCTGCCTGAATGGCTGATCGCAGGCGGCATCACTTTTGCAGGGCGCAAGGGTGCAAAGGCAGCAGCTGAATCCACTGTGCCGCCCTGGGAACGCCCATTGCCAAAGCTCGCCGCGATGCTGTCCGACTTTGAGGCGCCTGCTGAAGCCTTGCCGCCCGCTTGGACAAGCGCTGAGTCGGCCCCTGAAGGGCCTGCCTTTGAGCAGCCTGCTGAGATTGTGCCGCCCGCCTTTCAAAGCCATCAAACTGAGTGCCCTGAAGCTGACATTTTTGCTGATGTCGCTCCGCATCAGGCTTCTGAAGCTCAGCCAGCTGAGTCACCCGCGGCTGAGAGCGCGCCGCTTGACGATCCGTTCAAAGACTTAGAATGGACGAGCCAAGCGCTCGCAAGCATGCCGACTGATCAATTTGACGAGATGCCAAATTTTGAGATCAGCTGGTTGAGCGAAGCGACTTTGCCTCAGAGCGAATCCGAGCAGCCTAGCGCGCCGAGTGCGCCGCGTTTTGAGACCAGCTGGTTGAGCGAAGCGACTTTGCCTCAGAGCGAATCCGAGCAGCCTAGCGCGCCGAGTGCGCCGCGTTTTGAGACCAGCTGGCTGAGCGAAGCGACTTTGCCTCAGAGCGAATCTGAGCGGCCTAGCGCGCCGAGTGCGCCACAATTCGAGACCGACTGGCTAAGTCAGCTCGACGCCGTCGCTGCTGAGCCACCAAGCGCTGAAGCCACTGCCTCTAGCGACTGGCTAGACGATTTCGGCACTACAGAGGACTTGTTCAGCTCAGCCGCTCCTGAGCCAACAGCTGAGAGCATGCCAACGCTTAGCGAGCCGTCTGCTCTCAGCCAGCCAATGGATATACCTGCGCCGACAGTGAAGCCCGTCTCGGACTCAGATGACTGGCTGAGCGCGCTAGGCGTTGAAGAGTTTGTGAGCGCTATGCCAAGCGATGAGCGCATCGCTTTCGATCAACTGCAAGGCGCGCCTGAGCAGGCGACCGAATCCGTGCCTGATTGGCTTATGGAACAGCCACAGCGCGCCCGAAGCGACGATCTGCCTGATTGGCTGAGCGACGATTCGCCCGAGCACGTCGCTGAAGATGATGTGCCTGATTGGCTGCATGCTGACACAATCATGCCGCGCCCTGAAGCGCCCACGCCGACGCCTGAGCCACTAGCCGATGCCGAAATCCCTGCCTGGATGCGCGAACTAGCGCCTCAGCCGCCTGCGAAGCCAAACCTGATGGGCAACGCCGCCGTGTCGGATGATATGGCATGGCTCGATCAGTTTGATTTTGAGAGTCCTGCGGTGCCCGAGCTGCCTGATATCCCTAAACCGAGCCGATCTGTGTCGCCACCTGTTGAAGGTAAGTCGGCCCTTGAAGAGATCGATCTAGACGCTCTGCTCGGCGATGCGCCTGACTTTGACCTGCCTGAGGCCAGCCTGGTGCCGATCGACCTCGACGAAGACTTCGACTTTGACGCCTTGCCCGAAGTGCCTTCTGCACCTCCTGCAGCCGTTGAGCCGCTGCCCGCGTCATCGCCTGCGGTTGCGCCCGTGCCGTCAACTAGGGCGACCGCTGAAGTGACAGCGGCATCGGAGCTGCCGGAATGGGTAGCCGAGATGCGCCCAGATAGCAAGCCGAGCTTGCGCATCGGCGATCAGGAAGTCGAGCTAGAAGAGCGTCCGCTCTCAGCATTGCCCGAGTCCCTTTTGGCGCTGCGCGAGCGCATCAAGAAGTTGCCAAGCGCGCCAGCCGCTGAGAGCACGGACAGTCCCTTGAGCGGTATTCCTGAAGCCTTGCAACCAATCGCCCTTGAGGCAATGCCTTCGCTTGTGATGCCGAGAAGCGCGCTTGCCACAGCTGCGCAGCTGGCAGGCGTGCAGGCCCTGCGCAAGATCGTCGCAGCGCAAGAGGCGATCCTCAAACATCGCGAGACAGCTGATATCAGCGCGCCCGCGCATCTGAAACTGCGCGCGCGGCTGAAGCTCGATCGCCTGGTGCTGACAATTTTCCTGATCGCTGTGATGATCTTGCCGTTTTTCGCCAATCTAGCTGACTTAGTGCCTGCGCCGCGCCTGGCCGACTTGGACTCAGCCGCTCAAGCGCGCCTTGTGGCTGTCAG
>RFIM01000157.1 GCA_003695215.1 Chloroflexota bacterium | reverse complement strand
TGGTCAAGAACATCGCCGCTGAGCTGGAAGGCGAGTGGCGCGATTCGTTCAGCGCCAAAGCGGCACTAGAGCTTTATGGGCGCAATGGCGAGTACTACGGCGTGCCGTGGACATGGGGCGCCGTCGGGATTTTCTACAACAAAGCGCTCTTCGCACAGGCAGGCATCGAGAAGACGCCCGAGACCTGGTCGGAGTTCATCGAGGTTGTCAAGAAGCTCAAGGCGGCTGGCATCACGCCAATTGCGCTAGGCGAGCGCGATAAGTGGCCTGGTCACTTCTGGTGGGTCTATTTGGCGATTCGCTTGGGCGGCGAGGAAGCCTTCCTGGCAGCCTACAATCGCACAGGCAGCTTTGAAGCAGAGCCGTTCGTTAAAGCGGGCGAGTACCTGAAGGAGCTGATCGACCTTGAGCCGTTCATCGAGGGCTTCTTGGGCTTGGGCTATGGCGATCAGGCGGCTGCCATGGGCGACTCGCGCGCTGCGATGGAGCTGATGGGCCAGTGGGCGCCAAGCGTCCAAGCCAACTCCAGCCAGAGCGGCGGCTTGGGCGAGAACTTGGGCTGGTTCCCATTCCCGTCGGTCGAAGGCGGGCGCGGTAATCCGAACGACGTGCTGGGCGGCGGCGATGGCTTCGCTGTGGGCGCTCGTGCGGAGCCTGAGGCTGTTGAATTCCTGAAGTACATCACCAGCGCCGATGTCCAACGGCGTGCGGCTGCCATCTGGGTGCTGCCGACGGTTGCTGCAGCTGAGGATGCTGTGACTGATCCTATCTTGCAGACTATCCTCAAAGCGCGCAACGAGGCGCCTTACTTCCAGCTCTACTATGACCAGTTCCTGCCGCCGGCTGTTGGCCAGGTGGTGAACGATAGCGTCGAGAAGCTCTTCGCCGGTGTGGCGACGCCTGCAGAGGTCGCTGCTGAGATCGAGGCTGCTGCACAGCGTGAGCTGAGCGATTAGCTCAAGGGCGGGTGTGTAGACCGCTTTGGCTGCCAACCGAAGGGCGAGTCTGCACACCTGCCGCTCAAGCTGATGCTGTCAAGATCGACGCCTGAGTGTAGCAAAGTGAGTGTACTATGTCTACCGTGCGTTTCCGCGTTTTACCGCAAAAGGCAGCCTCGTTTTCGGCACAGCCGCTCAACCGCACGCTGAGCAAATGGCTGACCATCGGGCTGTTGGTTGCGCCGGGCATGATCGTCTTCTTGACGTTCCTGTTGATCCCGATCGCCCAGTCAAGCTACTACAGCTTATTCAAATGGAACGGCTTCGGGCCGCCGACAAATTTCCGCGGCTTAGATAACTACGTCGATCTGCTGAGCGATGGCGTGTTCCTTCGCTCCATAGGCAATAGCCTGATCCTGATGACTTCATCGCTGTTGCTGCAATTGCCACTGGCGCTGGGCTTGGCGCTTCTGGTCGGGCGCGGTCAGTTGGTCGGGCGGCACATCTTTCGGGCGATTCTGTTCATCCCATACGTCTTCTCAGAAGTGATCACGGCGCTAATCTGGCTGTATGTGCTGCACCCAAATATGGGCTTGATGAACCGAGTTTTCGAGGCGATCATCCCGAACTTCAAGTACATCCCTTGGCTAGCAGACCGCAATATTGCTCTGTACGCGATCTTTTTGGTGCTGACGTGGAAATACTTCGGCTTTTACATGATCCTCTACATGGCAGGGCTTCAAGCCGTGCCTAAGGAGCTTGAAGAAGCAGGGCGCATTGATGGCTGCAATGAATTCCAAGTGCTGCGCTTTGTGACGATTCCGCTCTTAGGGCGCACCATCCGCTTGACGATCTTTCTCTCGGTTCTCGGCTCCTTCCAGCAGTTCGTGATCATCTGGATTCTGACGCAAGGCGGGCCAGTTAACGCCACTTCGACAATCGCAACCTATCTGTACAAATATGGCATCCAGCGCTTTGCGCTTGGCTATGGCAGCGCAGTGGCTGTGGTGCTATTTTGCATCACGCTCTTCTTCTCGCTCGGCTACCAGCGCCTAGTCATGCGCCAAGATTACGTGCTGAGAGAATAATTGGAGTGCTACTATGACGACTTATGCGCCTACCATAGCGGCGTTGCCGAGCAAGCCAAAGCGCCCCATTAGCGCCAGGCGGCTATTGCTGAACATCGCTAAGTACGCTGTGCTCACCTTCGTAGCGGTTGTCATCCTTGCGCCGAGCCTAACTGCTGTTTTGGGCGGCATCCGCACCACAGGCGAGTTCTTGGCAGAGCCCTTCGGCCTGCCCAAGCAAGGCATTCAATGGCAGAACTTCGTGCGCATTCTGAGCAACCCTGACTTTTGGAACGCCTTCAAGAACAGCATCTTGCTGACAGTCGGCGTGACCGTGATCGGCGTCTCGCTCTCAGCCTGCCTGGCCTTCGTCTTCAGCCGCATGCAGTTCCTGGGCAAGGGCTTCTTGTTCAACGTGCTTTCGCTAGGGCTGCTCTTCCCGCTTGTGGTGGCAATCCTGCCGATCTTCATCCAGATTCGGCAGCTGGGGCTGATCAACAACCTCTGGGGCGTCATTTTGCCGATGGTGGCCTTCAGCCTGCCAGGCAGTGTAGTGATCTTGCGCGGCTTCTTCATGGCGATCCCGACCGAGCTGGAAGACGCTGCCTATATAGACGGCTGCTCGACTTTGGGCTTCTTCCGCTTCATCCTGCTGCCGATGGCACGCCCTGCCATTGCAGCGGTTGCCACGCTGCAGGTGATCGGCGCGTGGAACGAGTACTTCCTGCCGCTCTTAGTGCTGAACGATCCGAAGTTGTGGCCGCTGCCGCTTGGGATCATGCAGTTTCAAGGGCAGTATGGCTCAGAGTGGGCGCTGATCATGGCTTACATCACCATCCTGATCATCCCTGTGGTCATCTTTTACATCTTCACGCAGCGTTTCATCGTAACCGGACTGACAGGCGGCGAGTTGAAAGGCTGACTGGCCGTTTGCAAGCCATGTGAGTTGAAAGACCAGGTTCAAAATGACTCTATCGCCACGCTATCTCGATCCCTATCAGACTGTTGAAGTGCGCGTGAACGCGCTGCTGGCTGAGATGAGCATGCCTGAGAAGGTCGCTCAGCTGCAGAGCGTCTGGGTGAACGCGCTGATCGACGCCGAACGGCGATTCGCGCCCGAGCGCGCCGCAGCGCCTTTGCAGCACGGCATCGGGCAAATTGCCCGCGTAGGTGGCGCTTCGATCTTGCCGCCTGTGCAAAGCGCTGAGCTGGCTAACGCCATACAAGGCTACCTGAAATATCACACGCGGCTTGGCATCCCTGCCCTTGTGCATGAGGAGAGCTGCGCAGGTTACTTGGCGCGCGGCGCTACCACTTTCCCTCAGCCAATCGGTCTGGCAGCCACTTGGCAGCCAGAGCTGATCGAGGCGATGGCGCGCTTGATCCGCCAACAGATGCGCGCAGTCGGCGCGCACCACGCCCTTGCGCCTGTGCTGGATGTAGCGCGTGATGCGCGCTGGGGCCGCATCGAAGAGACCTTCGGCGAGGACCCTTATCTGATCAGCCAGATGGGCATTGCCTATGTGCGCGGCCTGCAAGGCGACGATCTGCGCGAAGGCATAGCAGCCACGCTTAAGCATTTCTTAGGCTATAGTGCTTCTGAAGGCGGCATGAACTGGGCGCCCGCGCATATCGGCGCCCGAGAGCTGCGCGAAGTCTACGCGATGCCTTTCAAGGCGGCCATTCACGTGGCGCGCGCCGCAAGCGTCATGAATGCCTATAGTGAGATAGACGGTCTGCCGCTCGGCAGCTCGCGCGAGTTGCTCTACGATCTACTGCGCAGGGAGCTTGGCTTCAGCGGCGTAGTCGCCTCAGATTACTTCACCCTGAAGACTTTCGTGGACTACCATCAGATCGCCGCTGATAAAACTGAAGCGGCGCGCTTCGGCTTGGAAGCGGGCATCGATCTTGAGCTGCCAGCAGCAGATTGCTATGGCGAGCCGCTCTTGCAAGGTTTGGCCACAGGTAAGATCGATCCGCAGCTGGTGGAAGAAAGCGTCAAGCGCGTCCTGACGCTTAAATTCCAGCTAGGTGTGTTCGAAAATCCATTCGTGGAGACTGGGCGCATTCCTGAAATTTACAGCGATAAGCAAGGCGCCACGCTCTCGCGCCAAATTGCCGAAAAAACGCTCGTCTTGCTCAAAAATGAGGGCGATCTGCTGCCGCTCAGCCCTTCGCTGGAGTCTATCGCCGTCATTGGGCCGCACGCCGATAGCCTCCGCTTGCTGCAAGGCGATTACCACTTCCCGTCGCACTATGAAGGCCTGTTCGATCCAAGCGTGAGCCTGGATGCGCCTACCCCAAGCGAGAACGCTATCCATCTGGACTGGTCAGCATTGCTGCCGCCTTCGATCAGCGTATTGGAAGGCATCCGCTCAGTCGTCTCGCCAACGACTCAGGTGCTTTACGCCAAGGGCTGCGAGGTCATAGGCGATGATCGTTCAGGTTTTGAGGCAGCTATCGCTGCTGTTGAGCGCGCGCAAGTGGCAGTGGTTGTGGTAGGCGATAAGTCAGGGCTATCTAAGCCAGCGGGCGCTACATCGGGCGAATCCATAGATAGCGCTACGCTCGAACTGCCAGGCTTGCAAGGCGAGCTGATCAAAGCCGTCCAGGCCACAGGCACGCCTACTGTGGTCGTCCTGCTCATAGGCAGGCCATATGCCATTACCTGGTTGGCTGAACATGTTCCTGCCATCTTGGTGGCCTGGTTGCCGGCTGAGCAGGGCGGCGCTGCAATTGCCAATGCGCTGTTCGGCAAGGTCAATCCGAGCGGCAGGCTGCCGATCACTTTTCCACGCCACGTCGGGCAGGTGCCGATCTTCTACGCGCACAAGCCATCAGGCGGGCGCAGCAACTGGTGGGGCGATTACGTCGATCTGTGTGCCAAGCCGCTGTATGCCTTTGGGCACGGCCTGAGCTACACACACTTCGCCTACAGCGATCTCAGCATTGATTCGGCGCAAGTGCGCCCTGACCAATCTGTGAACATCGCTTTCACGCTCAAAAATATCGGCGAGCGCGCAGGCGATGAAGTCGTTCAGCTCTATGTCAGCGATCCTATCGCTAGCGTCACGCGCCCTGTCAAGCTGCTCAAGGGCTTCAAGCGCGTCACCCTGCAGCCGAACGAGAGCAAGCGCATCACCTTCAGGCTCGATGCGCGCCATCTCGCCTTCTACGACCGCGCGATGCGTTATGTGGTCGAGCCAGGCAAGATCATCGTCAGCATCGGCGCTTCCTCTGAAGATATCCGACTGGTCGGCGAGTTCGAGATCGTAGGCGAGAGCACAGTCGTTGAGCAAGTCTACACGACGCCTGTTCAAGTCAGTTGAAAGGGAATAGCATGTCTCGATTACTCATCTTGGCGCTTTTAGGCGCACTGATCTGCCCTGCTAGCTTGTCGGCATCGGCTGAGCTGCCAGGGCCTACTGATTGGCAAGGGCAGTTGCAGCAAACGGGCAAGGGCGCCTTCTTCACGGGCAACTATCCGAACTTGTTGGCAGAAGCTGGCTACAGCCAAGCGGCGATCGAGGCGCGCATCGAGCAGGTCTGGAATACGTTGTTCTACGGCGACGATCAGACTGAGCGCGTCTACTATCCCGTCGGCGACGACATGGCGTACATCCTCGACGTCAACCATAACGATGTGCGCAGCGAAGGCATGTCCTACGGCATGATGATAGCCGTGCAGCTGAACAAAAAGGAGGAGTTTGACCGTCTGTGGAAGTGGGCGCGCACTTACATGTACCACACCGCGCCTGACTATCGCGGCTTCTTCTCTTGGAAACACGCGCCTGATGGCACGCGCCTTGACAACAACTCGGCGCCGGACGGCGAGACCTGGTTCGCCATGGCGCTCTTTTTTGCGGCAGCGCGTTGGGGCAATGGCGAGGGCATTTTCAATTACGCCGCAGAGGCAAAGGCGTTGCTTCACGAGATGTTGCACAAGCCTGAGAGCAGCAACGTGCTGACAGCGATGTTCGATCCACAGACCACTTATGTCGTCTTTGTGCCGAACTACGGCCTTTTGAGCCGCTTCACAGACCCATCCTACCACGCGCCGCACTACTACGAACTCTGGGCGCGCTGGGCCGAAGCCGATCAGGAGTTCTGGGCGCGCGCTGCACGCGAAAGCCGCGCTTTTTGGCGCCTAGCTGCACATCCCGAGACAGGCTTGATGCCTAACTACGCTAATTTTGACGGCACACCGAGACCTTGGGGCGATTACGGCGAGTTCTTCTATGCCGATGCGTGGCGCTGCGCCATGATGGTCGCTATGGACTACGTCTGGTTTGGCGTGGACGACTGGCAGGTTGAGCAGAGCAATCGCTTGCTGCGCTTCTTTCACAAGCAAGGCATTGATCGCTATAACTCCAAGTTCCGCATCGATGGCACACCTGTGGCGCCACAGCATCGCTCGCTTGGCTTGATCGCCATGAATGCCGTCGCTGCGCTTGCCGCTGACGATCCAATTCGCTGGGACTTCGTGCGCGCCTTCTGGGAAGCGCCTCTCAATGTCGGCCGTTACCGCTACTACGATAATCTGCTCTACATGCTCGCTTTGCTGCAGCTGAGCGGCAACTTCAGAATCTATACGCCTGCCAGCTAGCGCCCAATAGCCTACGCCTGTCTGGATCGCCGCGGCTCGCGCGGCGATCTGCGTTTAGGCATTCCACAATGCGCTGCTTTTGCGGTAAACTTGCGCTGATGCACCTCAACCTGACTGCTGCATTTTGAGAGCTTTCCCATGAGCGCAGATGAACTGACACCGATGCGCCAACAGTATCTGGAGCTTAAGGCGCGCTATCCTGATAAAATCCTGCTGTTCCGCATGGGCGATTTCTTCGAGGCATTCGATGCGGACGCTGAGCTGATCGCGCGCGAGCTGGAGATTACGCTGACTTCGCGCCCGATGCCGCGCGGCCAGCGCATTCCAATGGCAGGTGTGCCCTGCCGCGCAGTCGATACCTACATTGCGCGCTTGGTTGAGCGCGGCTATCACGTTGCTGTCGCCGACCAGGTTGAGCCGCCAGGCAAGAAGCTAGTGCGCCGCGAAGTGACGCGCGTCGTCACGCCAGGCACGCTGATCGATCCTGCCATGCTCGATCAGCGCCAGAACAACTACCTTTTGGCGCTGGTGCCACTCAAGAATCCGCACGATGAGAGCTGGGCGCGTTGCGGCCTGGCCTACGCCGATATTTCCACAGGCGAATTTGCCGCGACCGAGATCGGCGCCGATCACACCGAGGCGGCGCTAGGTGTCCTAGAAGAATTGGCGCGGTTGAAGCCACGCGAAGTGCTTTTGCCCAAAAGCTGGGCCGATCGCGGCGTCACCTTGCCCAATGGCGCCTTCGCCACGCCCTTGCCCGATCATCGCTTCGAACTCGGCGCTGCCCAGAGCGTTCTGCGCGCACACTTCCAAGTGCGCGCCCTGGAAGGCTTCGGCCTAGCCAACAAGCCACTCGCCACCTGCGCTGCCGGCGCTCTGCTCAATTACCTGTACGAGACGCAAGGCAGCAATCTAGCGCAGCTGACCACGTTGCGCACTTACTCCACAGCCAATTTCATGGTGCTAGATGCCAACACGCGCCGCAACCTAGAGCTAACTGAGACCATTCGCGGCGGCAAAGTGCAAGGCTCGCTGCTGAGCGTGCTGGATCGGACGGTCACGCCCATGGGCAGCCGTCTGTTGCGTCAATGGATCGGTCAGCCTTTGCTGGACATAACGCGTTTGAATGCGCGCCTTGATGCAGTGGCAGCATTGCAAGCCGATGGCGTGCGGCGCGCTGAAGTTTTCGCCGCGCTCAAGCCTATCGCCGATCTAGAACGACTGACCAATCGCGTGTTGAGCGGCACAGCCTTGCCACGCGACTTGATCGCGCTGCGCTACAGCCTGGAGAGCGTGCCCGCGCTGCGCAACGTGCTGTATGAGCTGCCTGCGCTGCACAGCATTCGCGATCGGCTCGATCCGTGCCGCCCTGTGATCGAGCTGATCGCCGCTGCCATCGCCGATAATCCGCCTGCGGCACTGCGCGATAAGGTCGGCATCATCAGGGAAGGCTACAGCGTCGAGCTCGATCAAATCCACCAGAGCGTGAGCGGCGCTCGCGCTTGGATCGATCAGCTCGAGGCGCGTGAGCGCGAACGCACAGGCATCAAGTCGCTCAAGGTCGGCTATAACAAGGTGATGGGCTATTACATCGAAGTCAGCTCAGGGCAGATCGGCAAAGTGCCCGCCGATTACCTTGAGAAGGCAACGCTGGCTAATGGCAAGCGCTACGTCACAGCAGAGCTGAAGGAATACGAAGCGCTTCTGCTGAACGCTGATGAGCAGATCCTAGACTTAGAAGAGCGCTTGTTCCGCGATATCTGTGCGCAGATCAGCAGCTTTGGCGATAGTCTGCTGCGCACGGCGCGCGCCGTCGCCCATGCCGATGCGCTCGCCGCTTTGGCAGAAACGGCCGTGCGCGAGAACTACGTGCGCCCGACGCTCAGCGAAGACGATCGCCTGATCATCCGACAAGGTCGGCATCCTGTGGTCGAACGGACGCTGCAAGACGGGCGCTTCATGCCGAACGATACCTATTTCGATGAGAACGAGCGCATTCACATCCTGACTGGCCCGAACATGAGCGGCAAGTCCACTGCCATTCGGCAGGTGGCGCTGATCACGCTCATGGCACAGATCGGCAGTTTCGTGCCAGCGGCTGAGGCGCACATCGGCTTAGTTGATCGCATCTTCACGCGCATCGGCGCCCAAGATGAGATTCACGCTGCTCAATCGACTTTCATGGTCGAGATGGTCGAGATGGCGCTGATCTTATCGAGCGCCACATCGCGCTCTTTACTAATTCTGGACGAAATCGGGCGCGGCACCAGCACCTATGATGGCCTGGCAATTGCGCGCGCCGTGATCGAGTACATCCACAATCATCCGCGCCTGAATTGCCGCACGTTGTTCGCAACGCATTATCACGAGCTGACCGAGCTGGAGAAAATCCTGCCGCGTGTGCGCAACTACAACGTCAGCGTGCTGGAAGATGGCGATAGGATCGTCTTTTTGCACAAATTGGTGCGCGGCGGCGCTGATCGCAGCTATGGCATTTATGTCGCGCAGTTGGCAGGCATGCCCAAGGCCGTTGTGATGCGCGCGCGAGAGATTTTGAAAGAACTCGAGGCGAGCGGCGCAGACTTCTCTTTCAAAGATATTCCTAGTGGGCCAAACCAAGTGCCGCAAGATCAAAAGCTGCTCTTCCAAGAACCTGAGCATCCTGTCATCGCAGCTCTTAAGGCCATGCGTATCGAAGAGATGAGTCCGCTGGAAGCCATGACCAAACTTTATGAATTGCAGCGCATGGTACGCGAGAGCAGCGACTAGTGTATAATGGCTTGCAATAGGCTGCCACGTTGCTTTTGGGAGATATTTATTATGCCCGTACCTGATTTTCAGGCCTTGATGCTGCCCATCCTTGAGCTCGCTGCCGACGGCAGAGAGAAAAAGCTGAGCAGGGCAGTCGAGTTGATGGCCGATAAATTCAACCTGAGCCAAGAAGAGCGCGATGAGCGCCTGCCGAGAGGCCGACAAACTAGGATTTATAACAACGTGAGCTGGGCGATCACTTATCTGAGAGCGGCTCGGATTTTAGAAAGCCCTTCGCGCGGCACCTTCCGCATCACAGAGCGCGGCCGCCAAGTTTTGGCTGAGAATCCGCAAGCCATTGATGTGCGCTATCTCAGGCGCTTTGAAGAGTTTGTCCAATTCGCCTCGATCAGGCGAGAGCGCGGCAATGGGCAGGCACAAGCTGAAAGCGACATCATCACAGCGACAACGCCTGATGAGCAACTTGAAGCCGCCTATAAGGCGCTACGACAAGCTTTGGCTCAAGAACTGCTTGAAAGGGTCAAGAATTGCTCGCCTAGTTTCTTCGAGGAGCTAGTCGTGGATTTGCTGGTGGCGATGGGCTACGGCGGCTCTATCGAAGATGCAGGGCAAGCGCTCGGCAAGAGCGACGACGAAGGCGTGAACGGCGTGATCAAGAGCGACATTCTCGGATTCGACCAGATATACGTACAAGCTAAGCGCTGGACTGATACAGTCGGGAAACCAATAGTTCAAGCCTTCGCAGGCAGCCTGGACGGCCTTCACAGCAAACAAGGCGTTCTCATCACAACATCAGAGTTCTCACAAGAGGCTCACGAATACGTGGAACGCATTGACAACAAGAAGATCATCTTGATCGATGGCGAGCGGCTTGTGCAGCTGATGATCGACTACAACATAGGCGTCACAGAGAAGAGTCGCTACGTCATCAAACGCGTGGATAACGACTACTTTGAGGATGCGAAGAGTTAGAGACTAGAACGGCGCGTTTTCTAGCCGCCACAAGCTACCTTGTGCCATGAACACATAGGTCTGGTTCAGCGCGGCGATGAAGATCATCTCGCCGCGCTCGAAGCGTTGTACCTGCGCGCCTGTGCCGCTCTCAGCGCCGAGCGCCCAACCTAAGCTGTTGCGCGCTGCTGCGTTCAAGGCCCAGGCCTTGCCAAAGCCACGAATAGGCGCTAAGCGCCCGCTTGGCGCGCTCTCAATGCCAACAGGCTGCACAGGATCAACACCTTCGACCCACGTATCGACATAGCGCAGATACTGCCCTGTGTTCAGAATGGCGTAAATCGTGCCTGTTGGCAGGTCGGCGAGCGCCGAGACCCAGAGCATGCGGCCGTTTTCAAAATCTTGGATAGCGGCGTTGACAGGCACAGCAGCGCTCTGTGCACAGCCGAGTGCTTGCTGCAGCGCAGGCTCTCGGTTATAGATGGCAGCGAAGCCGCCTTGCGGCGCGATAGTGCAAGCGCGCGCAGCGAAGGTCGGCTCAGGCGTGTCAGTATAGGTCGCGGTGAAGGATGGCGTGAGAGTCGGCGCGCGCGTCGGCATGGGCACGGGCGTGGGCGTGCTGGTCGGGCGCGGCGTCAGAGTTAGGTTGAGCAACGGCGCGATGACGGGCGTCGGCGAGAAACTCAGCGTAGGCGGCTCGGGCGTGGCCGTCACGAACAGGATGATTGGCGTCATGGCGGGCTGTGGCGCCCCACAGCCGACTAACAGCAACAAGCTTAGCAGAAGCGCAACGCGCAGCATAGGCTCGACTATCAGGACATGGCCGCGTCCAGCTTGGCAAGACGGCGTCGATTGATATGGAAAGCCAGAGTGACCGTGAGAATGCTGAAAACGTACAAGCCGAGCAGCACGCTCATGAACATGCCCATCGTCACAGGATCGACCGTCGGCGTGATGATCGCGGCGATCACAGCCGTGACAATAATCGCTTGGCGCCAATATTTGACCATGCCGCTAGGCGTGACAATACCAAGCCGACCGAGCGCATAGAAGATCACCGGCGTCTCAAAGGCAACGCCGTGCCACAGCAAGACCGTGGTCACGAAGGTGATGTACTCATCGGCTGTCCACTGGATGACGAAGATATCCGCCTGAAAGTTCTTCAGGAAGTTGATGTAGATCGGGATCAGCACGAACCAGGTCACCACAAGCCCAAACAAGAAGAGCAGCGTAGTGATCGGCAAGATAGTGAAAAGCCAGCGGCGCTCTTTGCGCGTCAGGCCT
>RFIM01000156.1 GCA_003695215.1 Chloroflexota bacterium | reverse complement strand
GGATCACGATCACGCCGCCATGATAGACCGTGACCACCAACAAGTGGCTCAGGCTCATCTCAAAGGGCGAGCGAATCTCGCTGCCCAGCAGCGGCGCGATCTGCGCTAACCAGGGCGAGATGCCCAAGACTGCCACGAGCGGAATGCCGATCACTAAACCGAGCCAGCGCGGCAGGAAAGCGCGCCAATCGCGCCGCCCATCTAGCCACACCAGCAGCACGAACGGCGCGTAGCCTAAGCCGAGGACAATAGTCATATCAGGCTGCGCCAGCGGCATGCAACCAAGGCATAGCGCCGCACCTATGAAATCAGCGCGCTTGCCTTCCTTCGCATAACGCATGACGAAGGTCATGAAGGCAAGCGCAAGGACCAAGCCGAGCAGCGCTGTGAAGTGCGAATCCATGTAGGCGAGGAAGAGACCGAGCCCGATAAGCGCGCTGAAGGCCATGGCCACGCCATAGCGCCGCGAGCCGCGTTCCATCTCAGGGTCGAGCTCATTGCCGAAGTCATAAGCTGTCCAAATGAAGATCAGGCACAGCACGGCGCCAATAGCAAATTGAATGGTGTGGATGCCTGCGTTCAGCCGCTCGCTCAAGTAAGCGACCAGCATCGGGAAGGCGGGCGAGTAGAGCCAGTTGACTTCTGGATGGAACGGCGCTAGCGTGGTGAAACTGCCGCTCTCGCGCATGGTCAGCGCCAGATAGCCGAAGCCTTGCGCATCCGTATCTAGCGGCACGGGCAAGATCAGGATCGGCGCCACGAAGATTGCGCCAACCATAGCGAAGAACGCCAGCTCACGCGGGCCTGCCCAGCCTTCATATTCGCGAGTGCCGCCTTCAGCCTCAGCGCGGAACATGCCTGCTGAGAGCGTGCCCGTGAAGAAAATGCCGACCAGCGCGGCAAACCACATGTAGTCAATCACCAGCGTGTTCCAGCCGAAGAGCGCGGCGTAGAAGACGCTGCCCGCCGTCACAAAGGCGAGCGTGAGCGCAGCGGCTAGGCCAATACGCGGGCTATGCGTCGGCAGGGCAGGCGCCAACATAGCGCCGGCGCCCAGCATGATCGAACCGAAGACGAAAATCACGAAAAGTGGCATGATCTCCCACGGTTTCTGTGCAGTGTATAGGCAGTCGGCGCGAGTATAGCGCATTTTCAGGGCCGACTGCGCCAAATAAAAACAGCCCGCAAGATTCGGGCTGTTTTTATAGGCTGCTGCTCGTGCTAAATCTATTTTCTAAAGCGGGCTATATTGGCGCTCTCTACGCGGAAACTCTATTTGACGCGGGATCGCCGCTTTAACTCTCTTCATTCGGCGCGCTCATTAAAAGTCTAAAAGGCGCGCCAAGATCTTTTGGCAATCTAAGTTCATTAAATCTACTACAAAGGTTCTTTCAGCTTGCGTGCGCTGATTACGCTGCGCATTATAGCGCTGAGGCAATGCAGCGCAATGCCTGAAAAATTGAGATTTCATATAGAATAATTGATGATCGAGTCCAATTTTTATGATTGCTAATGTATATGAAATGTTCAATATTTGTCGAGCAAGGCAAGCGAATTGATTGCGCCGAGCGTGGCGGCTTCGTGCCGCGCTGAGGCAGCGCGCGCTGCCCATTCTTCGGCCAGCGCGCCAAGCAGATAGCGCTCCGCCTCGCTCAATGACGCGCTCAAGAGCAGCTCTGGGCGCCGTTCCCACGTCCGCCTGAGCGCGCTCTCGCGCCGCCAACGCGCCACAGCGCCGTGATCGCCTTGCAGCAGCACCTCTGGCACGCGCAGGCCACGAAACTCCGACGGGCGCGTATAATGCGCGCCTTCTAGCAGGCCGCTGCTGAATGAATCGTTCGGCGCCGATTCAGCATTGCCCAGGACGTTCGGAAGGTGCCGCGCAATGGCATCCAGCATCACCATCGCCGCTAATTCGCCGCCGCTGAGCACGTAATCGCCAATGCTCACCTCGCGAGTCACCACCAGTTGGCGGACGCGCTCATCCACGCCTTCGTAGCGTCCGCAGATGATGGCAAGACGCGGCTGTTGCGCCAACTCAGCTGCCATGCGCTGTGTGAAGCGCTCGCCTTGTGGCGCCGTCAGGATGACGGGCACGCGCTCGCCTTGCAGCACGCTCTCGACGGCGCGCACAATCGGCTCGACCTTCAGCAACATGCCGCCACCGCCGCCATAAGGCGGCTCATCAGTGGTGCGATGCTTGTCGGTCGCATAATCGCGGATGTTGTGCAAGTTGACTTGCAGCAAGCCGCGTTCCCGTGCGCGCTTGAGGATGCTCTCGCTCAGCACGCTTTCGAACATCGCAGGGAAGAGTGTGAAAATCTCGAAGCGCATAGCTTTCACCAGGTGCGTCGCTGTGCGCGCACGCCTAGCCACCAGGCCGCTAGAATGATGATGGATAAGCCGCCACACAACGCCGCGCCGAGCAGGAGCAGCGACTCAGCGAGCGAACGCGCCGCGAATGGCGGCTGATAGAGCGGCGCTTGGCGCGGCATGTCAGGCGTGCTGAGCAAACCTTCGCTCGTGACGATCACGCGCCATATCGGGCCAGCTAAGCGCGCGCCGCTCGAATCAAGCGCAACGACCTGCCAAGCACGCGTGCCTTCGCGCAATTCTACAGCATAGCTGTGCCATGGACGCTCAGTCTCAGTCTCTACAGCTGGCGTCACTTCGGCGAATAGCGCGCCGTCAAGCCACAGCTCAAAAGAATCGGCACAGCTGGCGCGCCATTGCAAAAGCAAGCGTCCAGGGCGCACTTGTGCGCCGTCCTCAGGCTGCGGATCGGTCGGTGTGTTCAGCGCGCAGTGCGGCGCTGTAGCTGACCAGGTCATGATCGCAGTCAGCGCGCCTTGGCTTAGGCGTAGCCATGTGAGCGAGCCTGCGCCGATCAGGAACAGCTCATCGCCAACAGCGCCCAAAGTTGCGCCATCGCCCGTCTCGCCGAATTGCGCGATCAAGCGCAGGCCGCCTGCCGTGAGTTCGAAAGCGATCAGCGCCGCGCCACGCCCTGAGCCGTGGTGCCTGCCGACATAAACGCGAGCGCCGACGACCAGCACATCAGCGATTGTCGCCTCATCAGGCACGAGCGTTGCCCCGCCGAGCATTTGTGGCAGCTCGCCAAGCGCCACAACGCTCAATTGCGCGCCATGACCGATGAACAGCCGATTGCCGCTCTCGCGCACCACTTGCGCAGGCACAAAGGCATTCAGCCAGAGCAATGCTGTGCCATCTAAGCCATAGCGCCGCACGCCCGCTTCGCCTTCCGCGATCCAAAAAGCAGCTGAGCCGCTTGGCACGATATCGTGAGCGTGACCTGCTGTCTGAATCTGCGCTAGTGGCGTCAACTTGCCATCTGCGGCCACTTGGTAGCGCCGCACGCCTGCGCCGAGCGCCGCTACCCAAACCTGATCGGCATTGCACGCAAGGCGATGCCCGCCGCCGCGTGCGAAGGCGCGTTCGCGCCGCTGGGCATCCAGCACGCTCAGCCCATCAGCGCTCAGCGCGAAGGTGAATGGCGCACAGACGGCGATGGCTTGTAAGGTGCCGCGCCCTAAGCCGATCTGCCAGCGGATCAGCAAGCTATCTGCGCTCGGCGCCACCTCTGAGAGCATGCCGCCCTGCCCAATCAGCAGACGCGTGCCATCGCTCCACAAAGCGCTGATTGGCTTGCGTGGCAGCTCGGCTTGTGCTTTGCTCAGCGCTTCAGGTATGGTGGTGTACACCATCAGGCAGAGCGCTAGGATGTAGAAGCATTTGCGCGCCATAGCCACTGCGCCATCAGACTCGCCAAAAGAATTGCCGCTGCATCCAACGCAAGGCGTTCCAGCGGCGCACCGAACAGCAGAATACCTGAGGCTGCAGCCGCGTTGACTTGCCAAAAGCGCGCCGTGATCAGCACGCCTTCGTAGGGCAGGGCATAGAGCAGCGCGCTCAAGCTGGGTAGGACGTTCCAGGCGCCTTGCAAGCGCCCGCTGCGCGCCAAAAATCCGATCATTAAGATAGCAGGCACGAAGGCAAGTATCAAGAAAAGAATTGCGCTCATGATTCGACAAATGATAAAAATTCCGCCAATCCTTATTTGATCTTCAATTCTTTGGCAAGTATTCTATAAGAAAATCCGATGTATAGTGAAAGTTGTAACAAACGACGCCGCAAAACATTCTCCGTGGTGTGTGTAGTGGGTAGGTGGTGCTTATGTCCAGCAACTTCTACAGTGCCTCGACAAGCGTCGCACAGGAATTCAACGTTGAAGAATATCGGCATTGGTCGCCGCTTTCGCAAGCCTACACGTCCGCTGATGTGCTGCAACAGTATCTGCGCGCGGGCTGGCAATTGGCTGAGAGCGTCACAGTCGAGACGTTCACGCTCGGCGCTGGTCGGCGCGTCTCGGTCTATCACTTCACGCTGAGCAAGGACGGGCGCGAACTGCGCTTGCCTGTTGTCTCCAGTCCTTTCGCCTTGCGCGTGATCATGGATCGCAGCCTGAAAGTCATCCGCCTGAACGCGGAGAGCGGCAGCCATTAACTCCGAAGTAGTGCACGTTGCAAAGGCTGCGGCAGCAGCGCTGCCAGGCGGCTGATCTCCCAACTGGTGAACGGGCGCAGTAGCCACAAGATGCCCACATAGACTGCGCCCGACACCGCAAGCGCAATCAACGGCATCGCCGACCACAGCACCGACAAGGCGCTCAGCATACAGATACCTGCCACGCTCGGCCGCCACAGCAGCGCGAGCCAGTTCACTGCGCCTAGCGCACGCCGCAACAGCTGGTAGAAAGCGATCAACAGCACTAGCTCGGAAAGAATTGTCGTGACCGCGGCCGCCTGGAAGCCGTAGATCGGCACGAAAAGCAGGTTCGTGAGGCTATTGAAGCTGACGCCTGCCAAGAAAGCCCACTTCATGCGCGCTTGCTGATCGAGGGCCACAAGCACGTAGTTGGTCAAGCTGTTGATCCAGCCGATCGGCATGAACCAGACCATGATCTGCAAGGCGATAGCGCCGTTCGGCAAGTAGCGCGCGCCGCCGAGCAGATTGATCAGAAAATATGCGCTAAAGGTCGTTGCCACGGCGATCGGCACAGCAAGGCTGACCAGCAGCTTGACGGCGAAGTGATAGTTGCGGCGCAAGCCTTCTCGATCTTCGTGTGCCTGACGCGCCATGATCGGCAAGAGCGCCATTGTGAAGAGCGACGGAATCACGCCCAGCGCATCTAGCCATTTATAGGCAGTGCTATACTGCCCGACCACAGCGTTGCCCTGCAATGGCTCTAGGATCACCACGTCGATCTTGAAGAAGACCGTCGCTAGCAAATGATTGAGCATCAGCGGAAAGCCGCCTGCGATCATGCCGCGCAGCAGGTCGCCTTGCACTTTGAGCGCCGCCTGCGCGCTGCCTGCGCGATTTTCTTGCATGGCGCCGCGCACGCCAATTGCCAGCATGACGAGCGTCAGCACGTTCAGGATGATGCTGATCGCTGCCAAGCCGATCACGCCGTAGCCTGCCAATAGCACGGCCAAGCCTGCCGCTGATTTCAAAATCACAGTGACTGTTGCCACAGCCGAAGGAATCTCGGCCTTCTGATAGGCATATAGCAGCGCCGTCAAGCCTGTGCTGATGCTGTTTGGCACCAGGCCGACATACAAGAGCGCAATGGCCAGAATCGTTGTGGCATCTAGCGCAGGCTCAAGCAGGCTGCGCACTGCCAAGAAGCCGATCAGCAGCGGCACGCCTGCTGCAGCCAAACCGAGCCGCAACAAGCTGCTGTTGAACAGGTAGCTGCCAGCTGCGCTCAAGTTGCGCGCCACTTCCCGTGTCAGCAGCGTATTCAAGCCGAAGTTGGTCAGGATATCAAACCAGCCGAAGATGACGACGGCGTAATAGTACGTGCCCGCTGCTGCAGGCCCGAGCAAGCGCAGCATGATGAAGGCGAACGCCATGTCAATCAGCCGATTGAACAGATTCAGCACAATCGGCGCAAGGCTGTTCTTGGCGAAGCGACGCACGCCGCTCAACTCACCTGGCGCTTCGCGGTAAAAGGCGCGCCAGGCCCAGAGCATCAGCAGGAAGAGCGCTACAGCGCCGCTCAAGAATGAAGTGAAAGCGCCGATCTGAAATGATGGCGGCGAGTAGCGGAAACGCACGAGCCACTCGCCTGCTGGCAGGCGCACGCTCCGAAAATTGCCATAAGCGAGCGCGATTGTGACTTCCTGCTCGGCATCTTCAGCTGAATCAGCAGGGCGCAGGTAGGCGCGCCAACCTGCGGCGTAGGAGTCGGTCAGGATCAGGCGGCTCTCAGCGTTGACGGCGCGCGCGCGGATCAGCAGCTCGTTGTGGCTGACGCGCTCGAGCGTAGCAGGGATCACGCGTGCTTGCTCGGGCAGCGCCTCTGAGTCGGTCACGAAGGCGCGCGGCAAGGCTCTGGTGTTCTCATAGATGCGCACAGAGACATCTTCGTACGCTAGACGGTAGTGCGGAAATTGGGCTAAATCGAGCGGCGCTTCGCTGAGCACATAGCGCACGCTGAGCAAATCCAGGTACGGCGAATTCAGCGCTTCAGCTGTATCAGGGTAGATCGGCGCGATGCGATTGTAGAGCAGCTGATTTTGCGGCGCGATCTGCTGCAGGTATAGCACGTATTGCCGCGTGATGATGCTATCGTAGCCGCGCACATCTTGCAGGCCGAAGCGCCAGGCCATGTTCGCATTGAGCGTGGCAGTCGCGTTTGGCGCTTGGAAGGTCGTCAGGCGCCATGCCTGCGGCGAGCGCTGTTTCAGCCAAGTGATGGCAGGCGGCTCAAAGTACAGCCATCGCGGATCAGCAGCAGGATTGAAATCGTAGGAAGCGACGATCAGGTCAGTGGCGAGCAGCACAACTGCAGCGATCTGCCAGATCGGCACGCGCCGTGCGTAGATCGGGCAGCGGCTGACGCGCACCACGATGCCGCTGCCGATCAGCAGCAAGGCGAACAGGAAAAGTTCACGCGCTTTAATGCTGAAAAAGACTTCAGGCGAAGGATAGGCTAGATTCGCGCCTGCCAAGCCGTTGTAAATTGCATCAATGCTTCCGCGCACCTGCTCGAAAGCGATCCGCGCGCCGAACAAGGCGAGCAGCAAGGCGACGCCGACGCCGATCAAGCTGTAGCCGAGCAGACGTGCGGCGCGGAATAGCCGCGAGCTCGGCGCGCTATGCGCATCCTGCAGCGCCTGCGCTCCGAAGGCGGCTAGAGCCGCTAAGGCAAACATCAGCGGGAAAATCCAGCGGAAGGGCGAGTGCAGCTGATTGATGCCTGGCAAGCCGTAGTAAAGCACTGCGTAAAAAGGCGTGCCAAACGCGAAGAGCAGCGCAATGACGCTGATGGCGATCAAGAGCGTGCGATACACGCCTTTGGCGCTCAGTGCGCCGATCAAAGCCAAGATCAGCGTCAAGACGCCTGCATAAGACGCGCCTTCGACGTAATTCTTGCCGCCTTCCATGAAGGTATTGGTGATCAGCGCGCCGTCGGCACGAAGCCATCTCAGTGCCGTGTACTCGCCCGTGAACACATCGAAATAAGCGTGCTGCGCAGGCGATCCAAAAACATTCGGCATCAAGAAAGCGAGGATGTGCCGAGGCGGCAAGCCGTAACTCAGGATCTGCTCAAAGCTGGCGCGCCCTTCGCGAAAGCTGGTGTTGATCAGCTCGTAGAATGGCACGAATTGCGCCGCACCTAAGCCGACACCAAGCGCGACCATGCTCACCAGCGCCGCGCCGCGCCCGATCAACGCGCCGAGCGACTCGCGCCTGATCAGCCAGCAGCCGAGCAGGCGCACGGCGCACCAGAACGCCATCACCAACAGGCTGTAGTAGAAGAACTCGACATGGCCTGCCAAGATGGACATGCCGACGCTGAAGGCGCCCAGCACGATCCACAGCAAGTGCGCCGCTTTGCCGAAAAGGGTCCACCTCGAGAGAATGGCTTCGCACATCAAGAGCATCAGCGGCAGCCAGATGGCCGAGGCGATGATCATCGGAAAGACGGCGCTTGCAACGAAAAAGCTGTTCAGCTGATAGATAACGCCGCCGATCAGCGCGGCTGCGCGCCCAAGCCCAAGGCCGCGTAAAAAGACGTACATCAGCGCGCCCGCTAGCCACAACTGGCTGACTGTGAACCAGCCGTAGGCGCTCTCCAGTGGCAGGATGTAATAGAGCAAGCTGAATGGATAGAGCGCTGAGTGCTGCCCTGCTGCCAAGAAGGGCACGCCTGCAAACAGGTACGGATTCCAAAGCGGCAACTCGCCGTTGGCTAGGCTTTGGCGGATGAATTGCTTCCATTGCCAGTTTTGCAGCACGAGATCGGAGAGCAAGGCGTTGTGCGGCACTTCGGGCACGCCCAGCTGGGCTCGGTACGCGGCATACGGCTGATACTGATAGAGATTATCAGCGGGCAAGAGCGTGCGTCCGCCAAGTGTGACTTGAGCGAAGAGGATCAGCGGTGGTGCCAGCAGCAAAAGCAAGTTGAGCAGATCGGCACGGTGTGCGGACATATGGGCATGAATTCAGGCTAGGCGTGCCTTGCGCGCTGAGCAGCGGTCAGGCTGCGATAGCGATGGCGCACTTTGAGGACGCCAATGGCGGCTTCGAGTTGGATTCTCAAGCCCATTTTGGAGCGGCCGTATTTGCGATCGGCGAAATAGATTGGCACCTCAGCGAATCGGTAGCCGAGCCGCAAGGCAAGGTAAGTGATCTCGACCTGGAAGACGTAACCATTCGAACGGATGCGGTCCAAGTCCATGCCCAGCAGCGTCTCGCGCCGCCACATGCGGAAGCCGCCAGTGTTATCGTGCACGGGCGAATTCAAGATCAAGCCAACCCAGACTCGATTGGCCCACCAGCTCAACAGGCGCCGCCAAATGCTCCAGCGCTCGTCTAGCCGACCGCCCGTCACATAGCGCGAGCCGATCACAGCGTCAGCGCGATCCAGCGCCGCCAGTAGGCGCGGCACGTCATCGGGATTGTGCGAGAAGTCGGCGTCCATTTGCCCAATCGCCTCATAGCCGCGCTCTAAGGCCCAGCGGAAACCTTGCAAGTAGGCTGTGCCTAGCCCTTGCTTGCCTTCGCGATGAATGACGTACACGCGCTCTGGCTGCTGTGCCGCCAGGCTATCGGCAATTTTGCCCGTGCCATCAGGCGAATTATCGTCTACGATCAGGATTGAAAGATCAGGGACGGGCAAACTGAGCAAGGCGGATACAAGTCGCTCGATATTCTCAGCCTCGTTGTAGGTCGGCACTACGATGAGCGTTTTTGGCAAAGCGATCTCCACTCGTTCGGCGAATCAGCAGTGGCTGAACTATAGCCTTTGTTGCTTGCACGGTCAAGGCACAAGCGATTATGATCGCAGTAAGGCAGTTCTAGGGCAAAGTATTTAGGGCAAGGCGTTGAGCGATGAGCCAGATACAGGCGCAGCAGAGGCTGACGGGCGACGATCTGCTGGCAATTCAGGCAGAGACAGGCAAGCGCTACGAGCTGATCGAAGGGAAATTGATTGAAATGGCGCCAACAGGTGGCCTGCACGGCGAACTGGAGATGACCATCGGCGCGTTGTTATGGAACTATGTGCGGCAGCATCAGCTTGGGCGTGTGCTGGTTGGCGAGGTCGGTTTTTACACGCGCGGCGATGCTCACACAGTGCGCGGCGCGGATATTGCCTTCATCCGCGCTGAGAAAATGCCTGAGCAAGGCTTGCCGAGCGGCTTTCTGAGCATCACGCCTGACTTGGTTGTGGAAGTGGTCTCGCCGCACGATCGCGGCGCGGAGATTGTGGCGAAAGTGGCGGAATGGCTAGCTTTCGGCGTCGAGGCGGTCTGGATCGTCTATCCGAGC
>RFIM01000155.1 GCA_003695215.1 Chloroflexota bacterium | reverse complement strand
GTTGCCAATGGCTTGAGCCTTGAGCGTTTGTTGGCTCAGCGCGAGGAGATCGCGCGCGTCCAGGCTGAGTTCGGCGATTCGCTGCGCATCTATCACGGCGTGGAGCTGGAAGTTCGCGCTGATGGCACACTCGACTATCCTGACGAAGTCCTGGCTGCCTTGGACGTCGTGGTCGCTTCGCTGCACACAGGCCTGCGCCAAGATCGAGCGACCATCACAGCGCGCTTGCTCAACGCCATCAACAATCCGCACGTAGATATCATCGGCCATCCACGCGGCCAGCTGATCCCTGAGCGCGAGCCGGCTGATCTGGATATGGACGCCATCTTCGCTGCGGCACTCGCTACGGATACAGCGCTGGAGATCAATGCCAATCCGCATCGCCTCGATTTGGATAGCGCGCACGCGCGCCAGGCGCTCAAGCTGGGCATCAAGCTTGCTATCAACACGGATGCACACTCAGCGGCGGATTTCGCCGTCTTGCCCTTTGGCGTGCGCACGGCGCGCCGCGCTTGGGCAAGCCCTGAGCAGGTCATCAATACCTGGTCACGCGAACGCTTTGAGGAGTGGATACGTGCATGAGCCGCTACGAAGATCCGTACAGCCCCACTGAGTATGAGGATGCGCCCGAAGAGCCGACGCGCTCGCTTGGTTCCACGCCCATCAGGCGCAGCGCGCCCGACAGGCCGTCACGGGCTGCGCCTCAGCCGCCCGCTGAGCCGCGCCAAACCCGACAAGCGCAGCCTTTGCGCCGCACACCACCACCGCCGCCCATCTATGAGCCCGCCGAATTGCCCAAAGCGCCTGCCCGCAGGCGACTGCCGCAGCGCCCCAGCAAACGCGAGAGCGGCTGGTACTTGCCTTGGTGGTCGCTGTTAGTGTTGATCGCCTTTGTGGCAGCGGCAGCCATAGGCGCTTGGGCTGTAGTCGATTCAGTCGGCGGTAGCGCGGCGCCAGGCGGCCAGACGCCGATTGTGATCGTCGTGACAGCGACGTTCACTGTTGGGCCGCCGCCGACGCTGACGCCCTTGCCGCAAGTTCAGCCGCCAACAGTCGTGCCGCTACCAACGGTCGTGCCGACTGCGACTTTGCCATCGGGCGAGTTTCGGCCAGGCGTGATCGTTGAGGTCGTCGGTGTTGGCTTAAATGGCCTGAACATACGGGCGGGCGCAGGCATAGGTGCCACGTTGCTCTTCGTGGCGCCTGAGCGGACGCGCTTTATGATCATGAGCGGGCCGCAGAATGCCAGTGGCTTCGAGTGGTGGGAAGTGCGTGAGGTGAACGCGCCTAATCGAACGGGCTGGGCTGTTCGCAACTACCTGCAAGCGGTAGATTAACGGTGTAGCGGCGCGCTATCGCCTGCTATCAGCGCCTCGACTTCATCGCGCCTCACTAGCGCCACATCGCCGCCCATGCTGAGCTTTAGCGCAGCCATGGCCGCGCCGAATCGCAAGGCTTCAGCCAACGGCGCCTCTTCCATCACGCGGCACAAGACGCCCGCTGCGAACGCATCACCGACGCCAAGCCGCTCGACCATACGCGTCGGATAAGCGGCGCACGTCAGCGTGCCTTCCGCGCCATGGGCTACAGCGCCGCGCTCGCCATCTGTCACGATGACCGTGCCTGACCAGAGGCGCTGCAGGTTCTCGGCTTGTGTAGTGGCATTGCCATGCATCTCGAAGACGGTCGCAGCATCCCGTGAGGCGATGAAGACCAGATCGGCTGCAGCGCAAAACGGCGACAAAGCCTCACGCGCACGTTGCGGCGACCAAAGCAGGCTGCGATAGTTGACGTCAAAGGCAATTTTCACACGATGTTGTTTGGCTTGGGCAACAGCTGCGTGGCAGGTTGCCAGGCACGAGTCACTCAGGGCAGGCGTGATGCCTGTCAGGTGCAGCCACCGCGCTGAGGCCAGCCGCTCAATGGGCAGGTCGCTTGGCTGCAAGCGGCTTGCTGCTGAGTGCGCACGGTCATACCAAACGCGAGTCGGGCGCGGCGGCATGCCGCGCTCTAAAAAGAGCAGGCCGAGGCGCTCTTCAGATGCACTGATGACATCGCTGACCTCCACGCCGTGCTGCCGTATGAAATTCAGCACCAGCTGGCCGAGCGGCGCATCAGGCAAGCGTGAGAACCAAGCGACCTGCTTGCCAAGCCGCGCCAAAGCAATGGCGACGTTGCTTTCGGCGCCTGCCACGTGCACTTCAAGCGCGGCAGCTTGCTCAAGGCGCAGCGGCTCAGGCGCGCTCAGGCGTAAGAGCGCCTCGCCAAAAGTGAACAAATCCAGCGCCGCCATGCCTTAGGCGTCTTCGAGCAAGTGCTTCAGCCAGCGCTCAGCCGCATTGCGCGCGCTCTCAGCGTCCACGAAGCCGTTGGGATGCTCGCTGCGATTATCGCCCGCTAATTGAGCCGTATCCGCAGTGCCCTCGCAGTAGACAGCGCGCCAATGCCATGCGCCGCGCGACCAGCGCACTGTGAATGACAAATTCTCGTATTCAGCAACCCACGTATCCTGAATGCGTATCCATTTCATGCCCGATAGCCTCATATCTGGTGTTAGGTACTTTGTGGCGGCTGAAATGCCTGCACTTCGAAGGCGCTCTGTAAACTGAGCGGCTGCTCAGGCTGCGCATAATGCGCTTGAATGGCCTCCTGCACAGCCGCTAGACCGCGCGCCAACTCAGCGTCGCTCAGCCGCCATGTGCTAGACCAATGACGGCTCGCTAAAGCCTGGTAGACGCTCTGTGGCGAGCGCATGACTGTGTAGGCGTGCCGCAACGGCTCGCCGATCGGGCGCCAACCGAGCGCAGGCAGGGCTTCGCCGATCGGTTGTGCCAGACCGATGCGCGCGACTTTCTCGGCGGGCAAAGCGGCGCGCCATGCCAACCAAATCGGCTCAAAAGTGGCGCTGTGTAGCGCATTGCCTAGATCGCCGCCACATAGCAAAAGCCCATCAGCTTTCAGGACGCGAGCGATCTCGTGCAGCACGCCTTGCCAATTGGCGATCAGATGCAGCACGTGCACTAGCACTACGCCATCAAAAGCGGCGCATGGGAAAGGCAAATTCAGGGCGTTGGCTTCATACAGCCGAATCGCAGCAGCGCCTGCCTTAGCGCGCAGACGCGCCATCATCGCCCGCGAGAGATCGACGCCGTGCAGCCTACCGACGTGCCGCAAGAGCGGCAAGGCAATGCGCCCTGTGCCGATGCCCACTTCCAGCACGCGGCTGCCGCTGTGCAAATTGCCCGCGCGGGCGATCAGCTCAGCGATAGCTGGCGCCTGGCCCTCAGGGAAGCCGCGCGTGGCGTCATAAAAGTCGGCGGCGCGATCAAATACGACGTAGCCCGTTTCGCTCAGCTGGTTCATAGTGCTTTCCATGCGCTTTACCTGAACATTATATATACTTCGTCCCGAGATGTCTCTCAAAAAAATATGAATTCTGCTGAAAAGCGCCACTAACGCATTGTTTAGCTGCTTTTTACGCTTTTCTGATGCGCTATGTGCTATGCTCTAGCCAAAATCTGTGAGAGAGCATGAGCGGTTTGGCAAAGGCTGCAACAGGCGTAAAATCATTGCCAAGCCGAGTTCCCAGAAGTCAGAGTAGGTAACCTATGATGCGATTCGACCGATTCACAGAGCGCGCCCAAGATGCCGCTGCACGTGCCTACGAGATTTTGCAGCGCTACGGCCACAATCAGGTGGATACCGAGCATATCCTCTTGGCGCTGCTGGAGCAACCTGATGGCGTTATCCCTCAGATTTTGGAGAAGATGAACGTCGATCAGGAAGCCATTCGCTACAAACTGGATGAGATCCTGCGCTCTACGCCGAAAGTCTCGATCTATGGTGGCGGCGCCGGCCAGATTTTCATGACGCCTCGCGTCAAGCGCGTCATCGACCTGGCGCAGGAAGAGGCCAATCGGCTGCGCGATGAGTATATCAGCACTGAGCATATCTTCCTGGCCATCATCGCAGAGCGCAACACGCCCATAGCGCGTATCCTAAAGGAAGCAGGCATCACAAGAGATCGCGTCCTGGATATCATCAAGGACTTTCGCGGCGGGCAGCGCGTGACCGATCCACAGGCCGAGACGCGCTATCGCACCTTGGAACGCTACAGCCGCGATCTGACGCGCATGGCGCAGGAAGGCAAGCTCGATCCCGTGGTCGGGCGCGATGACGAGATTCTGCGCGTGATCCAGATTCTGTGCCGCCGCACCAAGAACAATCCCGTCCTGATCGGCGAAGCTGGTGTCGGCAAAACAGCGATAGTGGAAGGCTTAGCGCAGAAGATCGCCAACCATGATGTGCCTGAGCTGCTGCTCAACAAGCGCGTCGTCAGCCTCGATCTCGGCGCCATGATCGCCGGCAGTCGCTTCCGCGGCGAGTTTGAAGAGCGCCTGAAGGCGGCCATTGAAGAGATTCAGCGCAGCGAAGGCGAGATCATCCTCTTCATCGATGAGCTGCACACGGTCGTCGGCGCAGGCGCTGCCCAAGGTGCCATTGACGCGGCGAACTTGCTCAAGCCTGCCTTGGCGCGCGGCGAGCTGAACTGCATCGGCGCCACTACTTTGGATGAGTATCGCCAATATATTGAGAAGGACTCGGCGTTAGATCGGCGCTTCGCGCCCGTCTTTGTGGACGAGCCGAGCGTGGAGCAAACCATTGAGATGCTCAAAGGCTTGCGCGATCGCTACGAGGCACACCACAAAGTTCATTTCACCGAGGAAGCTCTGATCGCTGCGGCGCGGCTCAGCCAACGCTACGTGACCGACCGTCGGCTGCCCGACAAAGCTATTGACCTGATGGATGAAGCGGCTGCGAAGCTGCGCGTGGCACTTTATAGCTTGCCGCCTGAGCTGAAGCAGCTCAAGAATGAGCTGGATCGGCTGACAGCTGAAGAAGAGGCTGCAGGCTTGGCGCGTGACTATGAGCGCGCCGCGCAGTACAAGATGCAGCGCATCCAGCTGGAACAGCAGTATGAGCGCGAGCTGGAAGCCTGGCAGCGCGAGCATACGCTTGATGACGTCGTCGACGCCAATGACATCGCTGCTGTGGTCGCGCAGTGGACGGGCATTCCTGTCAGTCAGATGCTCGAGACTGAGGCCGATAAGCTGCTGCGCATGGAAGAGGCGCTGCACGAGCGCATCGTCGGGCAAGATGAGGCCGTCGCTGCCATTGCTGATGCCATTCGGCGCGCGCGCAGCGGCTTGAAGGACCCACGCCGCCCGATCGGCTCGTTCATCTTCTTGGGCTCGTCGGGCGTCGGCAAGACTGAGCTGGCAAAGGCGCTGGCTGAATTCCTATTTGATGATGAAGACGCGCTAGTGCGCATTGACATGAGCGAATACCGCGAGGCGCACACAGTCAGCCGTCTCTTCGGCGCGCCACCAGGCTATGTCGGCTATGAAGAAGGCGGCCAACTGACCGAAGCCGTGCGGCGCCGTCCTTACAGCGTAGTGCTGTTCGATGAGATTGAGAAGGCGCATCCGAACGTCTGGAATGCCTTGCTGCAGATTCTGGACGACGGTCGCTTGACCGACGGGCAAGGGCGCACAGTGGACTTCCGCAATGCGGTCATCATCATGACCAGCAATCTGGGCACGGAATATGCGCGCAAAGGCGGTGCGCTTGGCTTTGTGACGAGCCAAGACCCTGAGATAGTGGCCGATCACAAGAAGATCGAGCGCGCCTTGCGCGAGAACTTCCGCCCTGAGTTCCTCAACCGCATTGACGAGGTAATCATCTTCAGTCCGCTGACGCTTGAGCAAGTCGAGCGCATTGTGGACTTGCAGATGCGCCAAGTGGCTGAGCGCATGGGCGAGCAAGGCTTGATTGTCGAGCTGACGCCTGCGGCGCGCGCCTGGTTGGCACGCCAAGGCTACGATCCGCAGTTTGGCGCACGGCCATTGCGGCGCGCCATTCAGCGGCACATCGAGAGCCCGCTCTCAGTGCAAGTGCTGAAGGGCGCTTTTGGGCGCGGCGATATCGTCTTGGTGGACGTGAACGCCGAAGGCACAGGGCTGATCTTCACTAAGCAGGAAGGCGCCACTATGCCCTTGCCGACCAAGAAGGACGCTGAAGCCTGAGCGCGCCTTCAGATTGAAGCGCTTGGGCGATACTCGCCGAAGACGCCGCGCAGTACGTTGCAAATTTCGCCGAGCGTCGCCTCGCGCTCAACCGCTTCGATGAACAGCGGCATCAGCGGCTCATCGCTGCGTGCCGCTGTTTCGATTCGCGCCAAAATCTCGCTCACGCGGGCCCAGTCGCGCTTGGCGCGCAGCTCTGCCAGGCGCGCGCGCTGTGCCTGCTCAATCGCCGCCGAGACGTGCAGCGTCTCAATAGGCGTCTCTTCAGGCACTGTGAATTTATTCACGCCGACGATGATCTGCTCGCCGCGCTCAACGGCTTGTTGATAAGCGTAGGCGGCATCCTGGATCTCTTTTTGGATGTAACCACGCTCGATAGCTGCCAAAGCGCCGCCGAGCGCGTCAATTTGCTCGATATAGTGCCGCGCGCGTGTTTCGATCTCATCGGTCAGGGCTTCAAGGTAATAGCTGCCTGCCATTGGATCGACTGTATCGGCTACGCCGCTCTCATACGCCAGAATCTGTTGCGTGCGCAGCGCCACTTGCACAGCATTCTCAGTGGGCAAGGCAAGCGCTTCATCCATGCTGTTGGTGTGCAGGCTTTGCGTGCCGCCTAAGATCGCCGCGAGCGCCTGGACGGTCACGCGGGCGATGTTGTTCATCGGCTGTTGCGCCGTTAGCGTGCTGCCGCCTGTCTGCGTGTGGAAGCGCAGCTGCCACGACTTGGGATCGCGTGCGCCGAAGCGCTCACGCATGATCTGAGCCCATAAGCGGCGCGCCGCGCGGAACTTGGCGATCTCTTCGAAGAATTGATTGTGCGCATTGAAGAAGAACGAGAGCTGTGGCGCGAACTCATCCACGCTCAAGCCTGCATCGAGCGCTGCTTGCACGTAGGCAATGCCGTTAGCCAACGTGAAGGCGACTTCCTGCACAGCCGTGCTGCCAGCTTCGCGAATATGGTAGCCGCTGATGCTGATCGTGTTCCAATGCGGCACGTGGTCGCGGCAGAAGCGGAAGATATCCGTGATCAGGCGCATGCTGGCTGCAGGCGGATAGATATAGGTGCCGCGCGCGATGTATTCCTTGAGAATATCGTTTTGGACAGTGCCGCGCAGTTTGTGCATCGGCACGCCTTGCCGCTTGGCAACTGCGATGTAGAGCGCTAGCAAGATCGCAGCAGGCGCGTTGATGGTCATGCTAGTGCTGACTTGGTCGAGCGGAATGCCTTCGAACAGGCGCGCCATGTCGTGGATGCTGCAAATGCTGACGCCGACCTTGCCGACCTCGCCGAGCGCCATTGGATCGTCAGCATCATAGCCGATCTGTGTCGGCAAATCGAAGGCGACCGAAAGGCCCATCTGCCCTTGTGAGAGCAAAAAGCGATAGCGCGCGTTTGACTCTTCGGCTGTGGCATAGCCGGCGTATTGACGCATTGTCCACAGCCTGCCGCGATACATGGTCGGCTGGATGCCGCGCGTGAACGGATATTCGCCCGGAAAGCCAACTTTTTCCAGGTAGTGCGCGTCGGCGTGCTTGGGCAGGTACAAGCGTTGGATAGGAATGCCTGAAGAAGTCTGGAAGCGCTCAGCGCGCTCAGGCGCTTTGCGCAAGGCCTGTGCTAGCGTCGTTTGCTCCCAGCGTTGCAGCGCCGTGTGGATATCAAGATGCTCTTTTTCGATCATGCTCTCTGCTCAGCTTCTCTCAATAAGATTTTTGTGAGGTCAGCGCGGGCCAGGGCGCGGAAGTTCTCGAAGGTCAGGTCGCGGAAGGGCAGCTGAAGCTGATCGCGCAACCTGAAGAACAGCTCGCTGTAGCTCAACCTGAAGCGTGGCGCATCGCCCATGCCCAGCTGTGCCACGACCGCCTCGATCGCCATCAGCGAGTCGCCTTCGATCTCGACGAAGTCGCCGAAGGGCAGCTCATCCAGGGCGATTTCGCAGGTATCTAGCCTATAAGTCGTGCGGAACTTCTCATAGCACCACATGACTTGAAAGCCAAGCGCCTGCAGCAGGCGATCGGTCATCTCAAAGTTGCTGACGCCGATCTCAAGCTCGATGCGCGTGTGTGGCGAGCTGCTGTGCGGCGCTTTGAAAGTCAGGCGCGTTTGTGAGTCTTGGCGCAGTCGCAAGACTTCGCCGCGCGCGCTCAGGCTGCGATCAGGGCGATCGTAGCGCCAATTGCGCTCAGCTGTGCGCGGCTGCACACACTCAGCGCCGAGCGCGCTCAGGCGATCAGCGATGGCAGCCAAATCCGTCGCCCATAGCTTGACTTCAGTCTCAGTGCCTGTGGCAGACATAAGCCAATGGCTCCGAAAGAGATTGAGCTGATTATAGCGCGCTGAGTGTTGTGCTGCACGCCGCCCAAGCGCGCTAGAATAAAGCTGCCGTCAGCATGAAACGAGGATTCTGCTCATGTTCCGAGGTTTTGTTGTGGTTTTGGCGATCAGCGCGGCGCTGCTCGCGCCTTTGCCGAGCGCGAGCGCACAGCGCGATGCCATAAGCCTGAGCGACTGCGAAATACCAATTGGCGCGCAAGGCGCTGCCAAGCAAGCTGCCAAGTGTGGCGTGCTGAGCGTCCCAGAGGATTATAGTGCGCCTGAAGGGCGTCAAATCCAGATTCACTTCGCCATTGTGCCTGCGCGCAGCCCGAGTTTGCGCCGAGAGCCGATCTTTCACCTGGAAGGCGGGCCAGGCGCCAGCGCCATTGAATACTACGGCTTGGTCTGGTATTCAGCTTACGCCGATCTGAACGAGGTGCATGACATTGTGCTGATCGATCAGCGCGGCACGGGCAAATCGGCCTCGCTGCAGTGCACTGAGATCGCTGATCTCGGCTTCGAAGACCTGAAATACGATCGCAGCACTGAAGACGAGATAGCCGAGAACATCGAGCGCCTGCGCGCCTGCCTCGCGCGCCTTTCTGCCACTAACGATCCGCGTCACTACACCTCTGCCAACCTCGCTCGCGATACCGACGCCGTGCGCGCAGCGCTTGGCTATCAGAAAATCAATCTATTCGGCTCATCCTATGGCACATGGCTAGCGCAGTTCTACTTGCGCCAATTCGGCCAGCATGTGAACGCTGTTGTGCTTGAAGGCACAGTCGGGCCGTGGGACAGGCCCTTTTTGTTGGCGAATCTGAACGCGGATCAGGCCTTGCAGCGCGTCTTCGATTTATGCGCTGCTGATGAGAGCTGCAAGCGCGCTTTCCCTGACTTGGAGAGCCTGTTTGAGCAGGCGCTGCAACGCCTCCAGACCAGCGTGCGCGTGAACGGCACTAGCTCATTGACAGGCAAGAGCTACCCTGTGGTGATGAACGCCGAGCGCTTCTTGAGCGCCTTGCGCAACATGCTCTATCAAGGTAGCCTGATTGGCTCAGTGCCACAAGCTATAGCACAGGCCGCTAGAGGCATCTACACGCTACCTGCGGCCGTCTTGATTGCAGCTGCTGAGCAGCCCATTAGCTATGGCATGAACTTGAGCGTCGTCTGCGCTGAGGACGTCGCCTTCTACACGCCTGAGCTGTTAGAGCGCATCCCGCGGTCTCGTTTTTTCGGCCGTTTGCCTAACGACTCTTACAGCGAGCTGTGCGCCGTGTGGCGCAGCGCCGAGCTGGAGGCTGCGGACGTTCTGCCTATCACCTCAGACGTGCCGACACTGTTCCTGGCGGGCGAATTCGATCCGATCACGCCGACTGACTTCGCTGTCTCGGCGCAGCTGCGTTTTCAGAACAGCGTCTTGGCGCGCTTTCCGTACCAGGCGCATACAATTTTGCCGAATAGCTTGTGCGCACGACGTCTGGTGCGCGCCTTCTACGCCAATCCAAGCCTGCGCGATACCAGTTGCACGGCACAAGATGTGCCTTTCGCCTTCGCTGAGGCACAACGCCTGAGCTATGAGACGATCACGACGCCGACTTTCTCTGCGCGCGTGCCGAGCGGCTGGCGCGCTATCGGCGAGAGCAGCGCAATGCATTTCTTCCGCAGCGATGCCGATAAACCTGAGTTTCTGGGCATCGCGATCTATCCGCTAGCAGGCGGCGCGCCATTGCAGGCCGCAGCGCTTGAGGCGCTCAGCTCGCGCTTTGCGCGCCTGTTCGAACAAGCGCGCATTGCACAGCTGGGCGTGGTCGTCGCACAGTACACCTTCAATACGCATCAGGAGGTTTACATTGGCGGGCTGATCACCTTCGGCTTCGGCACGCAATCGCGCGCGGTTTGGTATGCCGCGCCTGCCAACATCTTCACGGCGCGCTTCAGCAGCATTGCCGTGGAAGTGTTCGGCTCGCTCTTGCCGCGCTGAGCGGATCGCCTCGGGCAGGTCAGTTTGACCTGCCCATATTGCTCAGATACAGGGCTGTGGGTAAGATCGAGGCGCTACGTCGGCTGATTCAAATACTGACCTTGTTTTGAACGCACAAGATGTCCTAATCGCTATAGATTTAGGCACAAGTCACGTCAAGGCGGCGATCTTCGATCTGCATGGCAGGCGCCTTGCGCGCGCCTCGCGCCCTTGCCTGCTACAACGGCCTCAGCCAACATGGTGTGAGCAAGAGCTCGCTGCTGTGCAGCAGGCAGCCTTCGCCTGCCTTGCCGAATGCGTCCAGACGGCTGAGCTTCCGCCTCAGGCTTATCGCGCGCTCGCGCTGACAGCACAAGGCGATGGCACGCGCTTGGTGCGCACTGATGGCAGCCCTGTTCGGCCTGCCCTGATCTGGCAAGATGGACGCGCTGCGCCGATCATCCGCCGCTGGCAAGCCGATGGACGCGCTGCGCAGGCAGCGCGCTACACAGGCACGGCGCTCTCTGCTTCTCACCAAAGCGCGCAATTGGCGTGGCTTCTAGAAAACGATCCGAGCGCGCTGGAAGAGACTTGGCGCATCTTCTTTGCCAAAGACTGGCTGTTCTTTCAGCTGACAGGCGAGGCCATTGCTGAGCAGAGCGACGCTAGCCATACCTACCTGAACCTTCAGACGCGCCAACTTGAGCCGCGCCTGCTCGATCTGCTGGAGATCAGCGCCCTTGCGGAGAAATTGCCGCCCTTGCGCCTGCCGCACGAGTGCATCGCGCCGTTGCGCGCTGATCACGCCGCTGCGCTCGGCTTGCCTGCAGACTTGCCTGTTGTCTTGGCGCCCTTTGACGTGATCGCTGAGCTGATCAGCGTCAGCGGCGGCGCGCCAAACGTGGCCTGCAGCGTGTTCGGCACTGCGGGCATCCATCAAGTCAGCTGCGCTGAGCCGCCTGGTATCGGCGCTGAGATCGTCGGCGGCACAACCTACATCCCTGCACAGGACGGCTACATTCGCTTCGTGCCGACCATGTTGGCGACGCCGAATATCGAATACTGGGCACGCTTGCTGTATGCCGATATAGCGCAGCCGCACGGCCTGATTGGCGCACCGACGCTTGAGGCACAGTTGGCGCAAGTGCCTATCGGCGCACAAGGCGTGCTGTATTTGCCATTCTTGGCGCCTAGCGGCGAGCGCGCGCCGCACTTCCTGCCTGAGGCGCGAGCACAGTTCACAGGCATCTCACTGCTGCACGGGCGAGCGCATCTGCTGCGCGCCGTCTATGAAGGCGTGGCTTTGGCGGCGGCGCGTTGCTTCGCCTTTTTGCCCGAGTTCGCGCCGCCTTTGCGCCTGACAGGCGGCGGCGCACGCAGCCCGCTCTTGGCACAGATGATGGCGGACATCCTGAACGTAGATGTGGTCGCTCACGATAGCCTGAGCGGCGCCTTGCGCGGCGCTGCCATGTACGCTGCTGCGCTCTTGGGAATCTACGCCGATCTCGCGGCAGCCTTCAGTGCCATGCAAGCGCCATGCCAAGCCTTCACGCCCAATGCCGCTGCGCACGCCGCTTATCGCCAACTCGCCGAGCGCTACCAGCAGCAAGTGGCAGCTCTCGCCTGACTCAGCTGGATTTCTTCTTGGCAGGGAAGCGCGTCAGCACTACTGCCGCGTCGGGCACAGGCAAGCGGTCGCCCAGCGCTACACTGGCGGGCAAGGGCGTCTCCTTGCCGACGTTCAGGATCAGCAAAGGCGTCTCAGGCGCGCTGAACGGCTCTTTCACATAAGCCTGGCCGCATTGGTAGCCTTCCGAATCGATGCTGCAGGACGTGACCATGCCGATCACGTTGCCGCGCCGATCCAACACAGCAGCGCCTGGCTGCGGCGGACGCACGCCCTTGTGCAGCATACGGAAGCGCACAATGACAGCCTCACGCTTGCGCTCGCGCTCCAAGTAGGCGAGCTTGCCAATGAAGAACGGCTTCCATAGCTTGACATAATTGCCGAAGCCTGCGTCGCCAGGCGTGAAGGCGTGCAAGCCGCCTAGCTCATGCCCATAGAGCGGCAAGCCCGCCTCAATGCGCGTGCTATCGCGGCTAGCTAGCCCGCAGGGCTGTGCGCCAGCAGCGATCAGCGCCTCGAAGAGCGCAGCTGCCTGTTGCGGATGTACGAAAAGCTCAAAGGCGACGCGCTCGCCTGTGTAGCCCGTCCGTGAGATGATCAGATCGAACTCGCCGAGCTTGAAAGGCGCCACAGTCGACCACGCCATGTTCGCCAGGCGCTTTTTATCGGCCTCGCTGTGCGCCATGCTCTGCAAAATGCCCAGGCTGGCTTGCCCTTGCAAGGCGATATCTACACGGCAGGCCTCGCCATGCTGTAGATCGCGCAAGTCGCGCAAGGTCACATGGCTCGGATCATCCATCAGGCGCGCATACGGCCGCGTCGGATCGATCTGGACTGCGCCGCGCAGCACGGCGTTTGCCCATGCCCAGTCTTTGTCGTTGTTGCTCGCATTCACAACCAGCATGAAGCGATCTTCGGCCAGGCGATAGACGTAGATATCGTCTAGTGGCACGCCATCAACGCCGAGCAGGTAGCTATACTGCGCATCGCCAACTTTGAGCGTGCGCACTTCATTTGCGGTCAAGCGCTCCAAGAAGTGCAAGGCGCCGCGCCCGCTGACATCCCAGACGCCCATGTGAGCCACATCAAAGACGCCCGCCGCTGTGCGCACAGCGGCGTGTTCAGCGCTCACACTCTTGTACCACAGCGGCATCTCATAGCCGCCAAACGGCGCCATCTTGGCGCCTAAGCGCTTGTGGACTTCATAAAGTGGCGTGCGCTTCAAAGGCTGATCGGTCGGCTCTTGCCAGGTGAAGGGCGGCAACGGCGCGCCGTGCGCAGCGCTCAACTTGGCGCCGCGGCAACCGACAAAATAGTCCTTCTCAGCGTAGAAGCCCGCTCGTTCGCCAACAGGCACCTCTATCGCTCGGCTCGGCTTGCCCAGCACGCTGACCACAACGACGCCTGGCAGCTTGCCGTGCACATCGAGCGGATCGTAGATAGTAAAGCCGTCTGAGAGTGCTTGTAACCAAGCTGCGGCACGTCCGCCTTCAGCGTTCAAGTGCAGATGATAGGTCTCGGCGCCGACGCGCTCTAAAATACCGCTAGCGATCAGCGCGCCATCTTCATCCAGCAGGCTGGTAGGCTCTGAGTCGCCAATCTCAAGCGGATAGACGCGGCTAGTCAGCGCAATGCGCAGGAAGTCAGCAGCAGCAGCGCCGCGTATTGCCACTGAGAGCGCGCCGCGCTCTGCCATCTCATCGACCCAGAGCGTGATATGTTGTTTGCCCTTCTCGGTCATGCGCTTGCCGACCACAGGCAGCTCATAGTCGATGCCGCTCTCAAGGCACAGTTGCGCCACAGCGTGCCGCGCATCGGTCAGCGCTTCGAAGGGCAACTTGGCGCGCTGATCCTCTTTGCCGCCTTTGCCTGCATAGCTGAAGGGCTGAATCGCCTTGAGCGTGTGCGCGATGATCGAAGCCAGGCGGTCGATTTCAGGCTCGCGGAAGCCGCGCTGCGTGATCCAGGGCGTGCCAAGCCGAATGCCGCTCGGGCGTGCCGCTGAAGTATCGCCTGGTATGGTATTGCGGTTGCAAGTGATGCCGACTAAGTCCAGGATGCGCGCGGCCATGTCGCCGCTGAGCGGCGTGCCGTCTGCGCCGCGTATAGTGCTGACATCCACGACCAGCAGATGCGTGTTGGTGCCGCCATAGACCAAGCGCAAGCCATATTCGGCTAATTTTTGGGCAAGGCGGGCAGCATTCTTGACTGTCTGCGCTTGCAGCGCCTTGAACTGCTCTGTGCGCGCCAATTTGAGCGCAAGGGCGAGCGCTGCGATGCTGTTCATGTGCGGGCCGCCTTGCTCGCCCGGGAACACGCCGCGATCCAGCTTCTTGGCGAGATCGGCGCGATGCGTGATGATGACCGCGCCGCGCGGCCCGCCGAGCGTCTTGTGCGTAGTGAACGTGACGATATCGGCGATGCCAATGGGCGATGGATAGACGCCCGCAGCGATCAAGCCGGCTACGTGCGCCACATCAGCCATAAGCAGAGCGCCACAAGCATCAGCGATGGCGCGCAACTTGTGCCAATCAGGTGCCAGCGGATAGGATGAGTAGCCGCCGATCACGATCTTCGGGCAATGCTGCATGGCTGTGGCATAGGCCGCATCGTAGTCGATCAGCTCAGTCTCAGGATGCACACCATAGAAGACGGCGTTATATTGCTTGCCGCTGCGCGCCGCAGGGCTGCCGTGCGTCAGATGGCCGCCATGCAGCAAGTCCATGCCCATGATGGTATCGCCGGGCGTCAGCAAAGCGGTGTAGACAGCGCTGTTGGCAGGCGCGCCGCTGAGCGGCTGCACGTTCACATAGAGTTGGTCAGCGCTCAGGCGCTCTGTGGCAAAGAGCTCAGCGCAGCGCCGCCGCGCTAGCGCCTCGACCAAGTTGGCGAACTCAGTGCCTTTGTAGTAGCGCGGATCGCTATAACGGCGGAAGTTCGCCAAGTGCAGATCGAAGTCCAGCAGCTCAGCCTCGCGCATGGTCCGCATTTCTTCAGGTGGATAGCCTTCAGCATAGAGGTTGTGGAAGTGCGAGGTGAGCGCTTGGCGCACAGCGTAGGGCACAGTGGACTCAGAAGGGATCAGGATCAGGCGGCGGCGTTGCCGCGCCGCCTCAAGGTTGATCAAATCAGCCAGATCGGGATCGAGGTCGGCGAGATCGCCGCGGAACAGGAAATCGTGTAGCATGGTCTCTCCAACTGATGTGGCCTACGAAACAGATCGGCGCGCTGAGTGACTAGGCCGTATCGCTGCGAATTTGATCGCCATAGCGGGCCAGGCTAGCGCGGATTGCCGCTAATTCAAAGCCTGCGTGCAGATTGCCTTTGGCGTGGCACTGCATCACCTCTGCTAAAGTCCACCACGTGATGTTGAGGATTTCGTTGCGGTCGATGACGAAATTCAAGTTGCGCGGGCGTGCAAAATAGACATGATGAGCGCGCTCGCGGTAGGTGTACATCGCCACGAAGCCGATGATCTCAGCGCTCATGGCGAATTCTTCGTAGAGCTCGCGATGCAGCGCTGCCACAAGGCTTGCATCGCTCGCCTCGACGCGCCCGCCCGGCAAGCCCCACTTCCCGACTGTCTCCGGCAAGCAATTGTGGTGCTGCACCAGCAGAAAGCGATTCTCATAGAACAGCACAGCTCGCACAGCTGGGCTGCGCATGGTTGCACTCATAAGCCACTATTCCCAACGTGCTTGTGCCACGAAGCGCCGCTTTTGGGAGCTTTCAGGAGCTGAATAAAGGAACACTCCATTATAGTGCAATGCTAAACTGCTCGGTGCGATCTGTCAAGCGAAGGGCGCGATGCGTTATAGTGAGAGTTGCGCGCAGCAAAAGCATTTTCTGCAAGCGCTGGTGCGCGCAAAAGCCTTGTGCTTGCGCTTTACGTCAACCGTTCTGCAAAATTCGGCCTTTACAAGCGGCGTCGAGCGTGCTATACTTCAGCACGCTAATGCCGCGGGGTAGAGCAGTGGCAGCTCGTCGGGCTCATAACCCGGAGGTCGCAGGTTCGAATCCTGCCCCCGCTACTCAAAGCAGGCGCTACGTGATCGCGTGGCGCCTGCTTGTCTTCCTACGCCCGACCGAACTCCTTCGCCAATTGCGCCGCGCTGATGTGAATCAGCGTTGGGCGCCCGTGCGGACAACTCAAAGGATGCTCACAACGCTCCAGCTGGCGCAATAGCTCGCTCATCTCAGAATGGCTCAGAATTTGCCCTGCCTTGACCGCTGCTGCTTTGCAAATTCGCAAGATCAGCTGTGCCTCAAAAGCTGATTCGCCTGCTGCTTTGCCCACTTCAAGGTCTTTCAGCACTTCAGCAACCGCCTCTGCAGGATTCTGCTTGCTCAGCGCAGCTGGCACAGCATGGACGCGCACTGTGTTGGCGCCAAATGGCTCGATCTCAAAGCCCAGCGCGCGCAAAGCCTCGCTGTGCGCCTCGATCAGCCGCAAGGTCTCAGGCGGCAAGGTCAGGCTGAACGGCTGCAAGGTGCGCTGAGCTATCGGCTTGCGGCGCGCCTGATCGCGCATGTACTGCTCGTAGAGGATGCGCTCATGCGCCGCATGCTGATCGATCAAATACATGCCTGCAGGCGCCTCTGCCACGATATAGGTTGCCGCCAACTGACCGACTATGCGCATTGGCGGCAGACTGCGCGGACGCGCAGCCCAGTCCGCTTCAGGTGCCGCGATACTTGGCGCCTCTGGCGGCATTTGCTGCGTGTAGCGGCCTGAATCTTCGGTTGTGAGCTTCAAAGCAGGCTGAGCCGACTTCACGGCGCCTAGAGCGCGCCAGGGCTGCTCAGGTTCGCTCGCAGCAGGCGTGAGAGTCGGTATGCTGCTGCTGGCGCCTAGCACGGCGCGCCGCACAGCGCGTTGCACAGCGCTGAAGACGACTTCAGGCGCGTGGAAGCGCACTTCCGCCTTTGTTGGATGCACGTTCACGTCCACTTCCGAAGGCGGCATGACGATCATCAGCACAGCGATAGGATAGCGATCCTCAGGCATCAGCGTATGGTAGGCTTGGGCGACGGCATAGGTCAAGCTGGCATCTTGGATGTAGCGCCCGTTGACGAAGAGCGTGATATAAGCGCGCGTGGTGCGGTGTAGCGTTGGCGCGCTAGTGTAGCCGTAGACAGCGATAGGCGCTTTTTCGTTTGCCATTGGCCCTACAGGCAGCAGCTGCCGCACGATCTCCAAGCCAAGTGTCTCGACCAGCACATCGGCCAGGCTGCCATTGCCGCTTGTGGCGAAGCTCGGCCGCCCATCTTGGCTCAGGCTGAAGCGCACCTCAGGATAGGCCATAGCATAGCGCATGATCACGCTCTCAATCTGACGGCGCTCAGTGGCCTCGGCTTTCAGGAACTTCAGGCGCGCAGGCGTGTTGAAGAACAAGTCCTCGACTGTGACCACAGTGCCGTGTGGCGTGCCTTGAGCGCGCTGTTCTAAGAGATGACCGCCTTCCAGGCGCAAAAAAGTGCCGACTTGCGCGTCCACGTGGCGCGTCAGCATCGTCACACGCGCCACGCTAGCGATGCTCGCCAAGGCTTCGCCGCGGAAGCCGAGCGTCTGGATATTATCTAGGTCTTCAACGCGCTGCAGCTTGCTGGTGGCATGGCGCGCAAAGGCGAGCGGCGCTTCCTCCGCAGGGATGCCGCAGCCGTCATCGCTGACTCGGATCAACTTGCGCCCGCCGCCTTGCACCTCAACGCGGATGCTGCGCGCTTGGGCATCCAGCGCATTCTCGATCAGCTCTTTGACCACAGAAGCAGGTCGCTCGACGACCTCGCCGGCAGCGATTTGCGCCGCCACATGCTCAGGCAGAATCTGAATCGGCATAAACGCTCTCCATTTGTAGATTGTAGCGCAATCATCAAGGCAAAGCGTGCAATTTGCGCCGCTTCGCAATACACTAGAGCCAAAATTCATCCAACTAAGAGAGCGCATTATGCCAAGTGCCATCCAAGAAGAGCCAACAGCTCACGATATCATCCCTGACCTGCGCATCGTGCCGACAGCCAGCCTGGTTCCGCATGAAGAACACGATCCGCAACGCGCTGCACCGCTGATCGAGCGCATTCGCGCCGCCGGCAGCTGGCTGAATCCGCCTGTGGTCGCGCCGCTGGACGCTGAGCGCTACGTGATCCTTGATGGTGCCAATCGCCATCACGCTATCCAAACGCTCGGCTATCCGCACATTCTCGTCCAAGTGGTCAATTATGAGAGCGACGCTGTACAATTAGAGACGTGGCATCATGTCATCAGCGGCATTTCGTGGTTCGAATTCTTGCGCAACTTGCGCGAGATCGAGACTTTTCAGATTGCAAGCTGCGATCTGCTGAGCGCACGCGCCGCCTTAGCGCGCCGCGATATTCTCGCCTACACAGTGCTGAGCGACAACCGCGCCTACACGCTGAACGCAGAAGTCCACGATCTAGCCGCGCGCACGGCCGTCTTGCGTCAGATGGTGGACACTTACAAAGCGCGTGGCACGCTCAATCGCATCAGCACGGACTCGATCAGCATGGCGCGCCGCTTGTATCCTGAGGCAGTCGCTATTGTGGTCTTTCCGCGCTACCATCCTGCCGAGATCATGGTAGCCGCGCGCGACGGCATTCGCCTGCCGCCTGGCATCAGCCGCCATATCATCCGCGGACGCGCCATGCGCCTGCACTATCCGCTGAGCGCTTTCGCCGAGACGGGCGAGACGCTTGCCGAGAAAAACGAAGCCTTGCGGCTCTGGGTTCAACAGCGCATGGCTGAGCGGCGCGTGCGCTATTATGCTGAACCGACCTACTTGTTCGATGAGTGAAGGCACATGGAAATTCCATTCGTTGAACCTGATCAAGCGCCACAACCGCGCGAGAAAGTGCGCATTGAGCGCCTGACTGCGCAGCCGTATCCTGACGGTTGGCGCATCAAGCTGAACGTGGATGTGAC
>RFIM01000154.1 GCA_003695215.1 Chloroflexota bacterium | reverse complement strand
GCCTGAGCAGCCTAGATACAGGTTGTTCGTCTGCTATCGGCGCAAAAGCTGGGACTTCACGCATCGCCTTGTGGCCGATCTGCGCACAAAGATCAATGCCGATATTTTCATAGACTTCTCCGGCATAGATAACACGGATTTCGAAGAGAGCATCTTGCGCCACTTGCGCGAGAGCGACTGCGTGCTGCTCGTGGTCTCTGAGCACACCTTTGACGAGCGCATCCACGATCCGCAAGATTGGATGCGCCGTGAGATTGGCGAGGCCCTGCGGCTTGGCAAGCCGATTGTGCTGTTGGCGCATGAAGGGCGCTATCCGCCGCATCCCGACCAACTGCCGCTCGATATCCGCGCCATTGGCGGACGGCATGGCATTGAGTTCTACCCGCGCTTTTACTATGAGGCCGTGGACAAGCTCGTCGAGTTCATCCCTAAAGCCATTCAAAATCCGCCGCCGCCCTACCAGCCTGCGATCTTGCCGCCCGATCTCGCTCTTGGAGAAGAGGCGGCTGTGCTGCACAGACGGCTGATCCTGCTCTGCGAGATCGGCGATTACCGCGGCGCCTTGCCGCTGCTCGAGCATCTGGCAACTTTACAGGCGCAGCGCGAAGAGACTTTGCCCTTGCGTCCGCAAGCCCATCAGCGCGCTGATCGGTCGTATGAGAATGAGGACACCAGCATCATCGTCCTGCCGAATTTACACCAAAGGGTGGCGCAGATTCTCGGGCAGCCCTTCGCCTGGTGCGATGTTTCGGCAGGTTCGGTGCGCCTTGAGCGAGGCGGTTACTTGGCTCACAACACAACCAGGGCTGTCCAGTCGTTCAAAATTGCCAAATATCCGATCACTAACGCGCAGTTCGAACGCTTCATCCGCGCCAATGGCTACAATGAGCCGCGCTGGTGGACGAGCGAAGGCTGGCGCGTGCGCATTCAGCGCGCCTGGCGCCAGCCACGCTTCTGGGAATCAGAGCGCTGGAATAGGCCTGATCATCCTGTGGTCGGCATCTCATGGTATGAGGCGGTGGCTTTCTGCAACTGGCTGAGCGCACTCAGCGGCGAGGCGATCAGCTTGCCAACTGAGAGCCAATGGCAACGCGCTGCGCAAGGCACGCACAGCCTGATCTATCCGTGGGGCGATTTTTTCGATCCGACGCGCTGCAACTGCCGCAGCGATGGCACTACGCCTGTCACACGCTTCGAAGGTTTGGGCGATAGCCCTTTTGGCGTCGTAGATATGTGCGGCAACGTCTGGGAACTGTGCCTGACGGATTACCAGACGGGCGACGAGACGCTTGAATGCCTCTCGACTGGGCGCGTGCGCCGTGGCGGCTCTTGGGCGAACCAGAACCCAGATAACTTTCGGGCCAGCAAACGCGACGAAATTCATCCCGAGCTCGGCCTGGAATTCATCGGTTTTCGGATCGTGTGCAATCAGAGCTGAAGGCATGAGCAGGTGTAGAGCCTAGCCACAGAGCCCATCCTTCGCTATAATCTCGCGGAATTTGGGCAATCGAGGTGTGGCAATGTCTGTGACAGGCCTAGGCACACGGCGCCAAGCGGCGCGCCTGCCTGTGTTGAGCATGCTCTCAGGGCTGATGCTGATCGCTGCATTGGCGCTCTTCGCCGTAGAGCTGATTAACTTTGAGCAAAGCCGCGAGCGCCTGCAGACCGATATCACTGTGGCAGGCGTGCCTGTCAGCGGCTTGCGCCTAGCAGAAGCCGTCACAGCTTGGGAGAATATCTACCAGCAGCCTGTCCTGCTTGAGTATCTGGGCCATCCGATCCAGCTCTTGCCGTCGAGCATCGGCTTCGTGGTCAAGAGCGACCAGATGCAGTCCGAAATTCGTGCGCAGACGGCGCTCAGCAACAACTACTGGCAGGACTTTTGGAATTACTTGTGGCGGCGTCCGACTCAGCCGATCAATGTGCCGCTGATCGCCGATTATTCGGAAGCGCGCCTGCGCGAAGTGCTGACCGAAATCGCGCGGCGCTACGATCAGGCTGCCAGCAGCGGTAACTTTGACTTGAACACGCTGACCTTTGGCGCAGGCGCCGCTGGCACGCGCCTGGATATCGAGCGCGCCATCCCGATGATTGAAGCGGCGCTCTTCCGCCCGCAGAATCGCACGGTCAAGCTGCCTATGCAGACCGAAGGCGCCAAAGCGGCAGATATGTCCACTTTGCGCAACGCCATTTTACAGTACTTCCAGAGCCGCAACTTTGCGCCGAACGGGCCAGATACTCTGGCTTCCGTCGGCGTGATCGACCTGCAAGATGGCTCTGAGATGTGGATCAATCCTGATATCGCCTACTCTTCAGCCAGCACCATCAAGATTCCAATCCTGATCAATACCTTCGCACAGCTCAACTTCGCGCCGCAGCCTGATATTCGCTGGCTGATGGCCAGTTCGATTCTGTGCAGCATCAACGAGTCCTCCAACTTTTTGATGCAGTACACAGGCCGTGGCGATACGCCGCGCGCCAAGCTGGCTGACGGCCTGCGCCAAGTCAACGAGACCATGAAGCGCGTCGGTGCGCGCTACACCTTCATCAACGCGCCGCTCTGGGTTGGCTCCAGCGACTTGTGGAGCATCAATGATAATCCGCCGCCAGTGCCGAATCCGAACTTTGACGCGCGCCCTGATCGTTGGAGCCGCACGATACCTGAGGATATGGCGATCCTGCTGCAGCAAATCTACGATTGCGCACAGTATGGCAGCGGCCTGGCGGCAGCAGCGCCCGAGCAGTTCACGCAGACTGAGTGCCAGCAGATGCTTGAGCTCCTCAGCGGCAACATCATCGGGCGGCTGATCGAGTTGGGCGTGCCGCCGGGCACGCGAGTTGCCCATAAGAACGGCTGGGCGCCGGGCAATCAGAGCTGGAACAACAACGACGCGGCCATTGTCTTCACGCCAGGCGGCGACTATATCTTGGTCATCTATACCTGGGAGCGCCTGCTGCCCGGCCAGCAGGTCGGCAACATCGCCTTGTGGGAACTGATGGAAGGCGTCTCGCGCATTGTCTACAATTACTTCAATCCAACTCAGCCCATGGTCACAGCGCGCACGCCCGAGAATCCGCTGACCGCGCTTGATTGCGTCATGCCTTCCAGCGTGGAGAAGCTCGACCTAAACAATATCCGCAACGGGCGCTTTGACGAGAACGGCTATCTTGAGCCTGACGCCTGCTATGGTTTTCCCAACTGTGGCGTCGATCGTCCGCCGCCTTCATTCATCCGTCCCTGAAGGACTCTCGGCTGTGCAAGCAACTGCCTGTGCCTATAGCAACATCGCTTTCATCAAGTATTGGGGCAATCGCGACCATGCGCTGCGCTTGCCCGCCAATCCATCGCTCTCAATGAATTTGGAAGGCTTGTTCACGCGCACGACCGTGCGCTTCAGCGCCGATCTGAGCGCTGATCGCGCTCAAGTGGACGGCCATGCCTTGCAAGGCGCGAGCTTAGCGCGCGTCACAGCGCACCTTGACTACGCGCGGCGTTTGGCGGGCTGCACCTTGCGCGCCGAGGTCATCTCGCAGAACAATTTTCCTGCAGGCGCGGGCATCGCTTCATCGGCTTCGGCCTTCGCGGCGCTCTCGCTGGCTGCGGCTACGGCGCTCGGCTTGCGGCTGAGCGAGGCGGAATTGAGCGCCTATGCGCGGCTTGGCTCGGGCTCGGCCGCGCGCAGCGTGCCGAACGGATTTGTAGTCTGGCACATGGGCGAGGATCATGCCAGCAGCTATGCCGAGAGCATCGCGCCTGCCGAGCATTGGCCACTGAACGACCTTGTGGCGATCATCAGCACAGCGCACAAGGCTGTCGGCAGCAGCGAAGGGCATCGCCTGGCAGAGAGCAGTCCATTTCAGCCAGTGCGCGTGGCTACAGCACCTACGCGCCTGGCCGAATGCGTTCAAGCCGTCCTCAGCCGCGATTTCGAGCGTTTGGCGCGTCTGGTTGAGCTGGACTCGGACATGATGCACGCCGTCATGCAGACCAGCACGCCGCCGCTGCTGTATTGGTTGCCGCCAACAGTGGCTGTGATGCAGCGCGTGCGCCAATTGCGCGCCGAGGGCGTTGGCGTGTGCTATAGCATCGATGCTGGCGCTAACGTACATTGCTTGTGCTTGCCGAGCGCCGTTGAGCGAGTACGCGCCGAGCTGAGCGCCATTGACGGCGTGCAGGCAATCCGTGAGGCGCGCGCGGGCGGCGCTGCTTGGC
>RFIM01000153.1 GCA_003695215.1 Chloroflexota bacterium | reverse complement strand
TAACGCAACCGTGCTGTTAAAAACGCAGTGCAAGCGAATCGTCTCTTCGAAATCGCTGACAGCATTTTCGGATTGGCCAATGTGCCTGAGGGCGTTGTCGTCAATGCTGAGGTAAAGCCGCGCGCCTAGCGGCAACCCTGCTGAGAGGAAATCCCAAAGCGCCCGATTCCACTTGGTATAATTGCTCAAAGTCTCTTGAAACATTGGCCAATGCTACCTTCTTGAAACGTAGCTTTTTGTATGGACAATTATAAGGGACTTTGGCTCTATGCCCAAGGAACTTAGCTCGAAGATTTGTGCTAAGGCTGCACATATGCACGCCAGCGCCCTTGAGGTATAAGCTGACTTTTTTCTGAGCGCGAGCGCAAAAGCAACACTTGAGCGAAGCCCAGCGCTCAGAGCATTCGCCGTAGCTTGGCAGCAAGATCTTGCGTGCGTTTGTCTAACTTGGGCTTATCTGCAGGCGCATTCTGCTTGAGCAGCGCGGCCTCAAGGCGCTCAAAAACCGCCAAGCCGCGCTTAGGCTGCCTGTGCATAGCGTAGAGGCTCATCAAAGGGCGCGCCCATTCTTCGCGGTAAGGCTGGATGGCCAAAGCGCGCTCGTAGGCGTTGATGGCTTTAAGATCGCGCTCAGTTTGCTCGTAAAATCTGCCTAGCACGGCACAGGCTTCTGCCATTTGCGCGCGTAGTTGGTCGCGGCGTTGTTCAATCCACTGGCCCTTCAAACCGCGCAGAAAATCGCTCCGATACAGCCTGATCGCGCTCTCCAAGAGCGGAATGCCTTCTTCAGGCTCTGCGCTCTCGCCTTGTTGGATTAAATTGAGGAAAACTTGCGAGTCATAGCGCAGATCGATCTCAGGCGCAATGTGATAGTAGCCGCTACAGTAGACTGTGAGGTTGAATCCGAGCATCTCATGGATTTTCCGCTTGGTGACGTGGAAAACATTGGTGGCTTCGCGTTCCGAAAGCTCTGACCAGAAGCTCTGAAAGATCGCATCACGGGTGACCATGCCGCGATCTATGAAGAAGTAGAACAGAGCGCGCGGCAGCTGTCCTTCCCAGTTCTTGCTCTCAACGCCATCCACAACGATGCGTCCATCGGCGTGTGCGTAGACTTCTAGCAAGTGCCTATCGGCAGGTATAGTGCTATAATCGTGGAGCATTGCCGCCTCTGCGGTCGGGTAGCAGATGACAGCATTATGGCTTGCCCTACCGAGCAGCTCAGCTAGCCACGTGCGTCCGCTCAAAATGACTTTACTTGGCTGCGGCAAACGCTCGACCAATGCGGCGAAAAATGAGCGGCACGAGTCGGGCTGCAAGTTATCGCTCGAGTCGAGGATCAGCAAATGTGGCGCTCGAGTGGCTAATAGATTGCACAAATAACTAGCGGCCACCTCAGGCGAGCCTAGCTGAGACGGCTCAGGCAGGTGCAGAGCGGCTTGCTCGCAGTATGCTTGGCTTAAAAGCTGCCAGAATTGCTGCCAGGTGGTCTCTTTGGTGTGTACGTCAAGGTAAATTGGCGAAAAAGCACTATTGGTCAGTGCGCTCGATAAAAGATGATAACGCTTACGATAATTTGGATGTAGAATGATGAATGGCGCTGATGAGCTCAGCGCTAAGGCGAGCGATGGATTGCTTAACAAGGCTAATTCTCCTAACTTTGCTTCGCTTATAACAACCGAGCCTGATACTCATGTACTTTATACGACACCCTGATGGATATTAAGCTCGAGTATAACGCAAAAGCGTAGATTTTGCAACAGCGCTTCCAGGGCTCTTGAGCGAGGCTCAGGTTCCCTGTCAGCGTACTTCTCCAGGCAGGCGCGCTTGACCTGAACTTTGTGCAGGTTACCAAGTTAACCATAGCCAAATGCCGCAGCCTCGCGTATACTTTAGGCGACTAGCACGGAGGTGATGCCATGAAAGTTAGACCATCAGTGCGGAAAATGTGCGCGAAGTGCCGTTTCGTGCGCCGCCGTGGCTACCTATATGTAATCTGCCCTGTTGATCCGAAGCACAAGCAGCGCCAAGGCTAGGCCGCTCACTTTTCCGCCGCAGCCCTATCCAAAACGGACGTCTTGGCGTCCGTTTTTTGGTTGCTGTGTCAGCCACGCTGCTATGATCTAGTTGAAGTCGGCAAGGCGAGTGCGCAGGCAATGGCTGGCACAACGGCTCTGATATTCGGCACGCAACTTTACGCTGAGCAGCCCGCGCTGCAAGGCGCTGATCGCGTCTTGATGGTCGAGAGCGCAGCACGGTTGCGTAGTAAAGCTTGGCACGCCCAAAAGCTGATTTTCATCCTCTCCGCCATGCGCCACTATGCTGAGCAGCTGCGCCAACGCGGCATCCTGGTGGATTATCGACGCGCGCCCAGCTTCGAGCAAGCGCTCAAGGCACATATCGCCGAATATCAACCTGAGCGCATTCAATGCGTGCCGCCACACGAGTACGCTGCCGATCAAATCATGCGGCGACGTGCCGCACAGCTAGCCGCGCGCGGTATCACAGTACACTTCACAGAAGATGATCCTGCCTTCCTGTGCGCACGGCACGAGTTCGCCGCTTGGGCGCGCGGTAAGCGGCAGCTGATCATGGAGCCTTTTTACCGCTGGCAGCGTCAGCGGCTTGGTTACCTGATGGACGGCGCGCAGCCGCTCGGCGGCCGCTGGAATTTCGATCAAGAAAATCGGCGAGGCGCCGCGACCTTGCCGACGGCGCCGCCTTTGCCGAGCCTGGTGCCTGATACGCTCACACAGCGCGTGATTGAGGAAGTGCGCCGCGACTTTCCCAACGCCTTTGGCGAACCTGAGCCCTTCCGCTATCCAACGACGCACGCGCAAGCCGCAGAGTGGCTAGAGCGCTTCATCGCTGAGCGCTTGGCTAACTTCGGCGCGTGGGAAGATGCCATGAGCGCTGACGATCCGTTTTTGTTCCACAGCGTCTGTGCGCTGCTGCTGAACGTCGGCTTGCTGACGCCGCGCCAAGCGGCCGATGCAGCACAGCGCGCCTTTGAGCGCGGCAACATTCCACTGCAGAGCGCAGAAGGCTTCATCAGGCAGATCATCGGCTGGCGCGAGTTCGTCTACGGCATCTACTGGCTGCACATGCCCGCTTACGCCCAGCAGAATTTCTTCGCGCATCACAATCCTGTGCCGTCGTTCTTCTGGTCGGGCGAGACGCCAATGCGCTGCCTGGCCCAGACCATCAGCACTATCCGTCAGCATGCCTATACGCATCACATTCCGCGCCTGATGCTCTTGGTCAACTTCGGCAATCTGGCCGCGCTCGATCCAGCAGCATTGACTGACTGGTTTATGTCGGTTTATATCGACGCCTACGATTGGGTGATGCAGCCAAACGTGCTCGGCTTTCTCTACGCTGATGGCGGCAAAATGGCGACCAAACCTTATGTGGCCAGCGCGGCTTATATCAAGAAAATGTCGCGTGGCTACTGCGAACGGTGTCACTACGATCCGAACTTGCGCGTCGGCGAGCGCGCCTGCCCGTTCAACACGCTATACTGGGATTTCTTGGCGCGCCATGCCGAGAAGCTCGCCAAGAATCATCGTATGGCGCTCATCTTGAAAGGTTTGGCAAAGCGCAACGATTTGCCTGCCATACAGGCGCGTGCTGAGGCCTTGCGCCGCACTTGGGCGCTTCAATCGGCAGCTGATCGCGGCGCCGAGGCATGAAGGTCGGCGCGCGCCGCCAAGATTTGCTCCAAGCTGATGCCGTGCCGCTGCGCGATCTCGCGCGCGTAGCCGCGTCCATGTGGTCGGCCAGGCGCTATCTGGAAAGTCGGCTGCGCTTCGCCATCTGCATTCAAGCGTACGCCTGCCACAAGGCTGAACAGCGCGCTCTCGCCTTGAACGGTCTGGTGCATTTCAGGGATGCGCTCAGCCAAGTCCAGCAGGTGCGTGGCGTAAATGGCGCGTACGCCAATGGCGCGCAAGCCGCACAGCACGTCCTGCGCCAGGTACACTGCCTCACTAGCGACCGTGCTGGAGAGCGATTCGTTCAGCAGCACCAGGCTGTGGGCTGTGGCGCGCAAGCAAATATGCCGCAAGCGCGCTGCTTCTTCCGCTAATCGGCCTTGCTGCTGAGTTTCCAGCGCAGGGAAGTGTGTGTAGATCGCGTCTACTGGGCTGAGCTGCGCGCTGCGGGCTGGAATTGGCAGGCCTGCTTGGAACAACACATGGGCCAAGCCGACCGCCTGTAGATAGGTTGTCTTGCCGCCGCTATTGGGGCCCGTCAAAATGGCGATTCTGCCCTGGTCGTCGAAATGCGCGTCATTGGGCACAGGTATCACCTGCGGCTGCTTCAAGAGCAGGTGCAAGTTGACCAAGCCTTCAATGTGCGTTTGGCGCGCTTCAACAGGCAAAGCTTGTGGCAGGCACAGCGCGATGCCGCGCTCGCGCAGGCGCTGCACCAGATTCACGGCTGAGAGATAGAAGGCGAGTTCCTGCTCAAGATTGGAGAGCGGCGCCGTGCTGATGCGCACGTACTTGCCCAATGAGCGCGCCACAGGCTGCACCACGCTGCTCACAAGGCGCTCTAAATCTTGGAAAAGTGGCGAGAGCAAGCGAAATTGCCGCTCTTGAGGCAAGCTGTGAAGCGGCGCAATAGGCGACTCATCGTTCGAATCGGCGCGCTGACCGATCAGCCTGGTCAGCAATGAGCGCGGCTCGCCGAATGGCTGCTCGTTGATGCTCAGCAGCACGGCTGCGATTGGCTGCAGTTGCGCGTCAAGGTTCACGCCAATGGTCAAGCTGGCTAGTTTCTGCAGCGGACGCTGTAGGTTAGGCAGTTCTTCGCGCAGCGCTGTGAAGTTCGGATCGGCGATCAGGCGCGCCAAATGAGCGCGCAGGGCCATCAGCGCTTCGGCTTGCAGAGTGCTGCGCTGCAGAGCGTCGTGCAAAGCTTCCACAGTGTTGATGAATAAATCCAGTTCAGCAAGCCGATCGGCTGTCTCCAGCAAAGGCGGGCGTTGGCGCTGACCGAGCAAGGTTCGCCCTTGGCGCAGCTCAGCCAGGCGCGGCAACAGCTGCGCAATTGTCTGTGTGAGCGCAGTGTTTGCCAAGAGATCGCGTAGCACGGCTTGGCGCCAAGTGATGACCTCAGCATCGGCAGTGAGCGCGGTGAGCGTCTGACGGATGAAGGCGACGTAGCGCGGCTCAGTGGCAAAAGCGCCGATCAGATCGTCAAGGCGCAGATCGCGCAGCCAATCAGGCTCTGCAACAGAGGCAGGGTGCTTCCCTTGTGGGAAGAGCAAGCTCAGCGGCGGAAAATCGAGCGAGCTGCGCGAACGTCCCTTCACAGCGGCAAATCCTCAGATGAAAGCTATAGCGTTTATAGCAAAGCGCCGAGCAAGGCGCAAAGCGATCAGCGCCTTTGCATGTTTTGCGCCGCGTAGCGCCAATCGGCGCCGCTAGCACGAATGGCTCCTAGCGCTGCGCCGTAGATCGGCGCCAAGGCAGGCGCCCTCAGCTGCACCGAAAGCTGCCCAAGCGCTTTCTCAAAGGACTGGCGCAATCCTGGCACATGCTCCCAGGCGCCGCCGATCAAGGCCAATGGCAAGGGCTGCTCAGCGAAGTCCATGGCCTTGTAAAGCGCCTGGGCCGCTTGCGCCAGCGCTGAAGCGCCTTCAGCCAGGATGCTCTGTGCCACGTCGTCGGCTTCGGCAGCTGCACGCCCGACCAAAGGCGCCAGAGCAGCGAAGCCGCGCGCGCCGAAATCAGCGGCGTAGAGTAGCCGCTTCAGCGAGCGCACATCATCAACGCCGAAGTGCATTCGCAATAAGGTTGTCAACGCCGTCGGCGCGCCAATGCCATCTAGAGCGTGGAACACAGCGCGCGCTGCTGCCATGCCAAACCAAACGGCGCTGCCCTCATCGCCGACTAGCCAGCCCCAGCCGCCGATGCGCACTAAGCGCCCATCCTGCCGCAAACCGACCAGAATACTGCCCGTGCCGCTGATGACGACCGCGCCCGCAGCGCCCAGGTGCGCGCCAAGCAGCGCTGCCACGCCATCGTTCTCAATCCAAATCCGCTCGGCTGGCACAAGCTCGCGCACCACAGCCCGCGCGAGCTCCGCCTCAGGCGATTCGGCGTTCTCCACGCCCGTCAAGCCAAGCCCTATAGCGCAGACAGGCTGTACGGGCAGGCTCGCTGCCTCGAAAGCCGCCTTGATTGCCTCTTGCAGGCTGGATCGCAGGCGCGTTACGCCGCTTTCAGCCGCCAGATGCAGCAAACCGCCGCCGTTGCCTGTGCCGAGGGTATGCCCTTCTAAAGTCAGCAGAATGCACTTGGTTGAAGTCTGACCGCCATCTATGCCCAGCACATACACGGTTACACCAAAGCTGCATAGAGTTGTGCCAGTAAGCCCATGCCAAACTGTGAGATGACGCGGTAGTCGTCGCGCTGAAGCGCTTCGCCGCCTTTGTTCACTTGTGCGATGCCTGTCAGAAAGCCATCAGGCGTCAGCGCCTCGCTGAGCGTTTGGGCAGCGTGTGCTGCAGGCTCGCGCAGCGCAGGCGAGAGCAAGCCCGCTTTGACGCCGATGGCTAACGCCGCCGCAATGCCCGCCGATCCGCCATTATCAGGCGCGACTTCGGTGGCGTCCAAAAAGGCGTGCCACACGCCTTGCTTGTTTTGGCGGCGCACAGCCCATTGTGCCGCCCGCGCGAAGGCCTCGCGCAGATCGGCAGGCGGATCGGGCAAAAGGGCGAGCGTGCGCGCCAAGCCGAGCAAATACCAAGCTGCTGCCCGCGCCCAGTTCACAAAAGTGCGCGTGCCGTTCTGGTGCAAGCGTAGCGCCAAGGCATCATTCTCGAAAAGCACACGGCGTGCGCGCAGCTGCTCGAGCGCGCTAGCGATCAGGCGCTGATCGCCGCGCAAAACGCCGAT
>RFIM01000152.1 GCA_003695215.1 Chloroflexota bacterium | reverse complement strand
GCAGGGAAACTGTTGATTGACTCGTTCAAAAGCGCGCTGTAACGCTGCTCTGGTGGCAAAGCGCGCAGGAAGTCCAGCAGAAGCGATGATGTCAGATCGTCTTCGTTCAGAAGCGCTACGCACAGCCGCGCTAGAGCAGGCGAGCCGCCGATCAGCGCGGCGAGCTGCTGCTGCTCAGGCTCAGTCAGGCGAGTCTGGGCAGCAAGGTACTCGCGCACAGCCGACTCAGGCAAGGCGTTGAGCGCGATGAACTCTGCCTCAGCAGGCGGCAACTCACTGAGCCAGATGACTTGCGGCGCCAACGCGCTGAGCCATTCAGCTTGCCAATCGCAGCACAAGAGCGCCTTCGCGCGTCGCATGGCGGCGCGCAGAAGGCTCAGCTGCCTTTCAGGCGGCGCCTCGAAGGCATCTGGCACATCTAGCGCGTATGCCATCAGCTGGACAAAAGTCGCTTGCGGCAGCGGATTATCTAGCCACCAGATGTGCTCAAACTGCGCCCGAAGGCGCGTATCAGCGGCAAGGGCGCGCAGAAAGGCCGTCTTGCCGATGCCGTGCGCGTCTAAGCACGCTGCGCGCGCTGCGCACAGCGCTTCGATGGCGCGCTTGAGCTCAGCTTGGCGATCGATGAGCGCTAGGGCAGGCGGCGGCTGCAAAATGGCGCGCGCGCGCTGGACCAACTCTGGCACAAGGCGCCGAGCTGCGCGTGGCGGCAAGATCGGCAAATCGCGCTGACGCGGCGGCTCAATGCGGCGCAAGGTCAGGGCAAGTATGTCAAGTGCCGCTTCGGGCAGGCGCAGCGGATAGCTCAGCAGGAGCGCACTAGCCGCGATCAGCTCGACCTTGTGATGCTCGCTCAGATTGGCAAGCAGGTACCTGGCTTCCATGCGCCTAAGTTTACCACAAGCCGAGCGATCAGCCCTTGTAGCGCGTCTCGATCAGCTTGCCATCGCGCAATTCGTGGACGACATCTGCTTCAGCCATGACCATCGGATCGTGGCTGACAATGGCCAAAGTGATGCCACGCTCGCTGACCAAGCGGCGCAACAATTCTAGAATACGCTTGCCCGTCTGGCTATCCAGCTGACCTGTTGGCTCATCAGCCAAGATGATCTGCGGCTGCGCCGCTAGCGCGCGCGCAATGGCGACGCGCTGTTGCTCGCCGCCGCTCAGTTCATAGGGACGGTGCCGTGCGCGCTTGCTCAAGCCGACCCACTCTAGCGCTTCGCGCACGCGCGCTTCGCGCTCATGGCTTGGCAAGCCGCGCATCCGCAAGGGCACACCGACGTTCTCCGCAGCTGTTAGCAACGGCAACAAGCCAAAGCTCTGGAAAATGAAGCCGATCTTCTCACGGCGCAAAGCCAGACGCGCGCGCTCGTCCATGCTGCGCAAGGCACGGCCCATGATCCAGACCTCGCCTTCGGTCGGATCGTCTAGACCTGCGATCAAATTCAACAAAGTCGTCTTGCCGCTGCCGGAGCGACCGATGATCGCCGTCATTTGGCGCGGATAAATGGCCAGCGTGACGCCGCTCACGGCGCGGATGTCCTCGCCTTCAAGATGGTAGACGCGCGTCAAGTTCTCAGTGCGGATGACGGCATTGGCCGTGTTACCATTGACTGCCATGCTCATTCATTCTGCCTGTCGGGATAGACGCCGACGTGATCGTGGCGCAACTTCAGACGCGCGCGCTCGGCAATGCCGAGCTTCTCAAGGTAGGCTTGCGGCAACTGCAGCCTGCCTGCCCGATCGACGATAGCGTACTCATCTGCGCTAGCGATTTGGCCATCTTCAGCGCGACGGCGCACGATTTCTGTGCTGGTGCGTCCATCACGCATGCCGATCACGCGATCCACGCGCGAAGCGACGCTGGCATCGTGCGTGACGATGATGATCGTCACGCCATGATCGCGGTTGAAGGCGCGCAGCGTGTTGAAAATCTGCTCAGCGGCTTCGCTATCCACTTCGCCGGTTGGCTCATCTGCTAAGAGCAAGCGCGGCTGATTGGCCATGGCCACAGCAATAGCCACACGCTGCTGTTCGCCGCCGCTCAGCCGATCAGGCCGATGGCGCAATCTGGCGCCAAGGCCAACTTGCTCTAGCAGCGCGCGCGCACGCTGGCTACGCTGGCGCGCAGGCACGCCGTCTAGCGCCATTGGCAGCTCGACATTCTCTTGCGCGCTCAGGTACGGCAACAAGTTGCGCGCCGTCTGCTGCCAAACGAAGCCGACTTCGCGGCGCCGATACAAGACTTGCTCGCGGCGCGTCATCTCCAATAAATTGTAATTTCCAACGCTGACGCGACCTGCTGTTGGCGTATCCAAGCCGCCTAAGATATTCATCAACGTAGACTTGCCCGAGCCACTCGGGCCGACTAGCGCCAACATCTCGCCGCTTTGTACAGTCAGATCGATGCCTTGCAGCGCCACCACTTCCAAGTCAGCGACTTTGTAAATCTTCACCAAATTTTCGCACAGGATGAACGCTTCTGAAGTCACCTCAAGCCTTTCTCCTACAGCAATC
>RFIM01000151.1 GCA_003695215.1 Chloroflexota bacterium | reverse complement strand
TCCATAGTCAACTGCGATGCCGCTTGCCAGGCGCAAGTTGCCGCTGAGCGCCGCCGCTGGTTCTTCAATCAGTTGATTCCGCACGAGTTGGCGCACGCCTTCTTGAACTATTGGATGGGATCGCGTACCAGTGCCATTCCGATCTGGTTCAACGAAGGGCAAGCCGTGAATAACGAGCTGGAAGGCCTTGAGGAAGCCATCGATCGCGTGCGCACTTTGGCGCAGTCAGGTCAGCTGGAGCGGCTCGCTGTGATGGATGCGCGCACCATCATTGGGCGCAACGACCTGCCGCGCGTGCGCGACTGGTACGCTCAAGCGGCTTCGCTGGTGGCTTTCTTGTACCAGCGTTGGGGCTTGGAAAGCCTCGGCGCGATCATTCGCCTGGTTAAAGAAGGCAAGACCTTCGAGGCGGCGCTGCGCAGCGTCACAGGCTTGAGCTTGGACGCTTACGAGATCGCTTGGCGCGAATGGCTCGGCCTGCGCGAGATTCCGCCGACCTTTGTGCCAACGCCGACGCTATTTTTCTTCCCAACGCCGACTCACGAGCCGACGCCGCCCCGTCCGTGAGCTGTGTGAGAATGAGTGGAGTGACTTATGATGTTCAAACGCGAGATGGTGTTCAGTTGGTTAGCGCTGCTGCTGATCGGCGCGCTGATCGTCGTGGGCGTGCCTGCTATAGGGCAGAGCAGCTTCCTGGCCACGGCAACGCCGCCGCCTAGCCCGACCAACAATGGCGGCAACGCCCAGTGGACGATCCACAGCAGCACCTTTGAGAGCAACTTCCCAAAAGGCTTCAGCTTCACCCTTGAGGCAACTAGCAGCGGCGGCAAAATCGTGAGCGCCGCCGTCTTGTGGCGCCACTCACCTGTCAGCAGCCGCACGCGCCGATTGGCGACCATTGATGAGAGCGGCACAAAGATGACGGCAGTCTGGGAGAAGACGCCCGGCGATGCTGTGCCGCAATGGGCAGGCGTTGAATACTGGTGGCTGCTGGAGGATGAGTCGGGCAATCTGTATGAGACGCCGCGTCAATACGCCGAGTACGCCGATAACACGCGCAAGTGGAGCCGCTTAGAATCAGACGACATCATCGTCTTCTGGCAAGAAGGCGTGCCTGATGAAGTTGGGCCACTGACTATCGCCGCAATGGAAAAGCAACGCGCTTTCTACGAGCAGAACTGGGCCAATCCGCTCGGCTACAAGCCGCGCGCCATCATCTACGCCGATTTCCAGACCTGGGCGGAGTGGTCGCCTGGGCGCGGCACAGTCGGCGGCGGCCTAGTGGTGGTCGGGCAGACTAGCCAATCCTGGGGCGCTACGGCGCAGGTCTACGATCCGTTCATTCAGCCTGTTGAGGAAGTGGCAAACGACACCATTCCGCACGAAGTGGCGCATTTGTATCAGTACGCCAACGGCGGCACTTCAGGCCTGACCTGGTTCATCGAAGGCAGCGCGACGTTCTTCGAACGCAACAGCGGCCCGCGCATCGAGCGGCGCGTGCGCCGAATGGCGCGTGAAGGCCGCCTGCCGACACTGCAGGAGCAAGGGCCAGGCGGCCGCGAGGCTTATGACGTCGGCTACATGTTCTGGGTCTGGCTGACCGAGACCTATGGCGCGGATGCGCATCGCCGCACCTGGGAGCTCGTGCGCAGTGGCAGGCCGCAGCGCGCCGCGCTTGAGGCAATCGCCAACAAGCCGTTCATTGAGATGGAAACTGAATTCCGCACCTGGCTAGGCGCGATTAACCCTGAAGTGCCGACGCCGCTGCCAACCCTGCCTTTCTTCCTGCCGCCAACGCCCACTTACGAGCCGACGCCGCGCCGTTGAGCTCAAGCTGTGTGAGATGCATCGCCATCTCACACAGCGTTTTGGCGCGCCGCTTTGTGGTACAATAGGCCAGGCGCTTCGCTTCCCACCATTCAGGAGTTTCCTGCTATGCCTTTGCGCGTTTATAACGTGCTACAGCGCGAAAAAGTCGACTTTGTGCCGATGCATGAAGGCAAAGTCAATATGTACGTCTGCGGGCCGACCGTCTACGATCATTCGCATCTCGGCCATGCCAAAGCCTACATCTCATTCGATATGATCGTGCGCTATCTGCGCTTCAGCGGCTATGACGTGCTGTACGTGCAGAACTTGACCGACGTCGGCCATTTGCTGGAGAGCGGCGAAGATCGCATTTTGAAAAAGGCGCGCCAAGCCTCTGCCCTGCCGATGCAAATTGTGGAGACCTACACGCGCAGCTACTTCGCCGATATGGACGCGCTCGGCGTGGTGCGCCCTGATATCAGCCCGCGCGCTAGCGCTCACATCCCTGAGCAGATCGAGATGATCGAGACCTTGCTGCGCAAAGGGCATGCCTATGTGGCCGAAGATGCCGTCTATTTTGATGTGACTAGCTGGCCCGAGTACGGCAAGCTCTCCAATCGGCGCCTGGAAGAGCAGGCCGCAGGCTCGCGCACCTTGAAAGGCAGCGGCAAGCGCAATCCTGAGGACTTCGCGCTCTGGATTTTCGCGCCGCCAGAGCATATCCTGCAGTGGAATAGCCCATGGGGACGCGGCTATCCGGGCTGGCACATTGAATGCTCAGCCATGTCGCGCAAGTATCTGGGCGAGACCTTCGATATTCACGGCGGCGGCATCGACAACATCTTCCCGCACAACGAATGCGAGATCGCTCAGAGCGAGGCGGCCAATGGCGTGCCCTTCGCCCGATATTGGCTCTTGGTCGGCAGCCTGACCGTCAATGGGCAGAAGATGTCCAAATCGCTGGGCAACTTCGTGACAATCAAGGATGCGCTGGCGCGCTACCGCCCTGAAGTCATCCGCACCTTCATCTTCCAGTCCCATTACACCAATCCGATCGACTTCAGCGACGAAGCCTTGCAAGCGGCTGAGCGCGGCTGGGAACGCCTGGTGAGCGCCGCGCGCGCAGTGCGCAATCGGCTGCGCAGCGCGCCTGAGGCGGGCGAGAACGCCTTCGCCCAGGTCGTTGAAGCGCATCGGGCGCAGTGCATCGCCGCTATGGACGATGACTTCAACGCGCCGAATGCGCTAGCGGCCCTACAAACCTTCACGGGCGAGGTCAACAAGCTGCTCAACAGCGGCGAGCCGCTCAACAAAGCCACCTTGATGGCGATTGACGCGCTTTACAGCGACTTCGGCGGGCAAGTTCTCGGCATCATTCCGCAAGGCGAGGCGCACAGCATCGATATGCGCCTGACCGACGGCCTGATCCGCCTGCTGATCGAAATACGGGCCCAAGCGCGCGCTGAGAAAAACTTCGCCCGCGCCGATCAAATCCGCGATCAGCTCAAGGCGCTCGGCGTGATCCTCGAAGACCGTCCCGAAGGCACAACCTACCGTCTGGAGTGAGCATGGCTGAGGTGATTTTCGGCCGTTGGGCAGTTCTGGAGACGCTGCGCGCCGCTCGGCGCAGCCTGCAGCAGCTGATCCTCGCTGAAGGCGTGGAAGAGCGCGGCGTGATCAACGACATCCTGGCTATGGCCGAAGAACGCGGCCTGCCTATCAAGCGCATACCACGCCGCATGATGGACGATCTAGCCCGAGGCGGCAACCATCAAGGCGTCGTCTTACGCGTCGGCGAGTATCAGTACGCCGAGCTGGAGCAAATTTTCCAGCTCGCTGAGGCAAAAGGCGAGAAGCCTTTCGTGCTGCTGCTGGACTTGCTGCAAGATCCGCAGAACGTCGGCACGTTGCTGCGCACAGCCGATGCAGTCGGTGTGCATGGCGTAGTGCTCCAAGATCGGCGCGGCGTCGGCATCACGCCTGCTGTGGTCAACGCTTCCTCAGGCGCCACTGAGCATTTGAACATCGTCCAAGTGACCAATCTGGTGCAGACGATGAAGCGCTTGAAGGAGCAAGGCCTGTGGTTAGCAGGCTTGGATGTGGCGCCGAACATCTTGCCGATCGATCGCGCCGATCTGAATATCGCGCTCGGTTTGGTCTTGGGCAGCGAAGGCGAAGGCATGCGCCGCTTGGTGCGCGATACCTGCGATTTGCTGCTCACGCTGCCCATGCGCGGTCACGTCGAGAGCTTGAACGTCGCCACCGCCGGGGCTGTGGCCCTCTACGCAGCCTGGCAGGCGCGTGGCTGGCAGGGCTGGGCACACGCTGATCGAGCGCGCTGAAGCTACACGAAGCCTTGCAAGTAGGCAAAACTGCGCGCCACAGCCGCCAACATATCGCCGTCACAGCGATCCAGCTCGACGATCCACGCCTGTGCGCGGCTCTGGCCCAAAATAGCAGGGAAGTCCATCACGCCTTCGCCAAGCGCGACCATCGGCGCCTCCAAGCTGCCATCGCCGTCTTTCAAGTGCAGCAACGCAGCGCGCCCTTCAAGCTGAGAGAGCAGCTCGGGCACGCTAGCGCCTGCCACATGCGCCCAGTAGGTATCAAGCTCGAAGAGAATCTCAGGCGCTGTGCCTTGGGCCCAGGCGCAGCAGCGGCAGGCTGCCATCAGGCAGCGGCAGGCACTCGAAGTGATGGTTGTGATAGGCAAGGCGTAGCCCGTGCGCTTGAAGCTCGCTGTGCGCTGCGTTCAGCAAATCGCAGATGCGCTGAAGGCCATCAGCGCTGCGGAAAAACTCTGGTGGCTGCCACGGGCAGACCAGCGTGTTGATTTTGAGCGCCTCGAGCAGCTCCAGGACGGCGCTCTTCTGAGCGCCGAGCGGCAAGCCGACGTGCGCGGCAATCGCGCGCAGCCCTAGCGATTCGAACAAGCGCGCAGTGCGCTCAGGCGTGCCGCCATACAAGCCTGCTGTCTCCACAGCGCGATAACCGATTGCAGCGACGCGGCGTAGCGTGCCTTCAAAGTCGCTCGCCAGCGCTTCCCGAACTGAATACAGTTGCAGTGCTAATTCAGGCATTCTCTCTCCTCGTCTGCGAGTATAAGCCTCTCCAAGCGCGCACGCCAACACTAGAATAACTGTTCTAAATGTGGTAAACTCAAGGCGCTTCGTGATATGCTTGACTGAAATACGAGAGCGCCTGAAATGGCTAGACGAGCGACGACAAGAGCCAATCAAAATCCTGCTGGG
>RFIM01000150.1 GCA_003695215.1 Chloroflexota bacterium | reverse complement strand
GGCGCGCGCTGCGGCGAGCGGTCGGCGCGCCCACCACGCGTGCAACGTGTTAGGATGCCCGTGATTGATGGATTTCTCGCGAGCACAAGCGGCGTTGATGGCATCGAGCGGCAGGGCGACTTCAATCAGCTTCTTGCGCGGCATAAAGACAGCTCAGGATTCTCTAAATCATTAGCTATGCGATAAGGTGCAGAGATTAATCTGACACGTGGTTACAATTTTGTCAAGCTGTGGGGGCCGCTCTTGCTTGAGATGTGCAAAACGCCCAAGTTCACAATAAGCCGCCTTCTGTACCCTTGCGGGCGGTGATCATCTCTCTAGGGCGCCGCTCACGCGCGCGCCTCATGCGGTCTACCCGAGGCTGATAGCGGGACGAGCAGCCCCTCGCCTCTGCTTGACCTTGCTCCCGATGGGGTTTGCCAGCCGCGCCCATTGCTGAGCGCGCTGGTGGTCTCTTACACCACCGTTTCACCCTCGCTCGGGCCTTGCGGCCAGGGCACTGCGCTTCTCTGTGGCACTTTCCGTCGGCTCGCGCCGCCGAGCTGTTAGCTCGCATCGTGCTCTGCGGAGGGCGGACTTTCCTCACCTTGCCGCTGGGCAAGGCGCGATCACCTTGTGAACTTGGGCAGGCTCATTGTAGCGCACAAGGCGCCTTTTTGTGAAGGCTCACTGCCTGAGCTGCTTGGCGGCGGGCGCTTCAGGGCGGCTGCGGCGGGCCACTAGCATGAAGCCAAAGGCGGCGATGCCCAGCATCACCAAGAGGGCGATCAATTTGAATTGGCGGCTTGTGGTCAGCAGGGCTAGGGCGCCGAAGGTGGCGCAAAAGGCGTAGTAGATCAGCGTGAAGGCGCGCGGCGAGAGCAGCTTGGCATCCAGCACGCGGAAATGCAGGTGGCCGCGGTCGCCGATCATCGGGTTCTTGCCTTCCAGCAGGCGGCGGCCGGCCTGCCAGGCCAAGTCCAGCAAGGGCAGGCCCATGACCAGCAAGATGGTGGCCATTTTGGCGCCGCCGATGATGCTCAAGGCGCCGATCACGAAGCCGAGATAGACGGCGCCGCTGCCCATGAAGATGCGCGCCGGATGCCAATTGAAGAGCAAAAAGCCGAGCAGCGTGCCGAGCAGCGCTATGGGCAACAAGCTGACGCTGAGCTGATTCTGGCGCAGGGTATGCAAGAAGAGCAGCACAGCGGCGATGGCGTTCACGCCGCTTGCCAAGCCGTCCACGCCATCTAGGAAGTTGACGGTGTTCATCATCAGCAGCAGCCAGAATAGGCTCAGGATCAGCGTCAGGGCGAAGGGCATCGGCCCGACAGTCTGGCCAGTGAGCGGGTTGTTGAAGCGCTCAATGAAGATCAGGCAGGCGATGGCAATGGCGGCGGCGCCAATCTGAGCCAGCAATTGCCAATGCGGCGCTAGATCGAATTTGTCGTCCAGCAAGCCAAAGGCGAAGATGACAGTGCCGCCTGCCAGCAAGCCGAATAGGCGAATGGCTTCGTTAGGGTCGGCGCGCTCAACGGGCAGGCGCTGCGCCATCAAGATGGTGAGGCTGAAAGCGGCCCACAGCGGCAGGGCGCCTAATTTGGGGATCAGGCCGCTGTGCCTGCGGCGCTGATCGGGCTTAGCCAGGATGCCAAGCGCAGGCGCGATGCGGCACGCCAAGCGCGTCAGCAGCACTGAGAGCGCTAAGGCCATGCTGAAGGTCAGCCCAACGGAAAGCCAATAGGTCGTGCTCATCCTCGGCGCTCAGATATCGCCTGCCTTGAGGGCGATCTTAGGGCGCGCAGCGCTAAAAGACGAGAGGACAGCGGCTGTCCTCCCGTGTTTGCTCTCAGCGCACGCTCATCGGCATGACCAGATAGACGAAGCTGGGATCGATCTCGCCATCTTCGGTCACAGGGCGCACGACACCAGGCGCGTTGGCGTTGTTGGTCTCCAGGACGAAACGCTTGGTCTCAAGCACGCTCAGGACTTCGATCAGGTAGCGCACATTGAAGGCGATATCAATATCCTTGCCCGTGACTTCAGCGGGCAGGCGCTCGCTGCCGCCGCCGCCGCTTGAGGCTTGCGCGCTGACGAGCACTTCGCCTGAGGTGGAGATTTTGAAGCGCGTGATGCCATTGGCATCGCGCGCGAAAATCTCAGCGCGCTTGCAGACTGCCAGGAAGTCGGGCAAGTCCAAGCGGGTGCTGGTGGCCGCCTGCTTTGGGATCAGCTGCTCGACTTCAGGGAATTTGCCGTCAATCAGCTGCGAGACGATGTCCACGTTTTTGTGATGGAAGATCGCTTGGTTGCGTCCGCTCATCACAGCGATATGCACATCGCCATCTTCGCTGCGGATGATGCGGGCGACTTCGCTGAGCGAGGTGGCAGGGATGAGCAAGGTGAGAGCTTCGTTCACGGGCGCATTCAGCTCGGCGCGGCGCATGGCCATGCGGTAGCCATCAGCTGCGATCATCGAGGCGCGCGGGCCTTCAAAGCGCGTCAAGACGCCCATCAACACTGGGCGGTTATCTTCCTTAGCTGCTGAGAAGACGACCTGGTCGATCAATTTGCTGAGCACATCAGCAGGCACAACAGCGCTGGGCCTCTCAGGCAGTTCAGGGATGTTCGGGAAATCGCTGGCGCGTGTGGTCGGCAATTCCCAATGGCTGCCGTTGCAGTGCAGCTTGAGCTTGTTGCCTTCAAGGCGAAGGTCAATTTGCTGTGACGGCAAACTTTTGACCAGGTCGGTCAGCAGGCGCGCGGGCACGGTCGTCTCGCCGTTGGCGTCCACTTGGGCGCCAAGCCGCGCTGTGATGGCGAGCTCGAGGTTAGTGGCGCACAGCTTCAGGCGTCCATCTTCTGTGGCGATCAGCACATTGCTGAGGATCGGGATAGAAGGGCGATTGGCCACAGCGCGGGCGATTGTATCCAAGCCTTTTGCCAAATGCTCTTGCAGAACGGATACCTGCATGATCGGTTGCTTCCTCTGAGTAGAATACGTGTTCGCTCGAAAGTATGGCTAAGTATAGCGCACTTTATATGGCGCGAGAAGATTAGAAAAGCATACTTTTGGCAAGCTGAAGCAATTGGCGGTATGCTTATGCGCGGAGTGCCTGATGAGCCTTTTCTTAAGCCGTTTTTGGCGCAATAGCCTACTGACGTGCTTACTTGGGTTTGGCGCGGCCTGCAGCAGCCTCGGCGATCTGATCGGTCAGCGGCCTGTGCGGCCAACGCCAACTTTGCTGCCTTTCGCCACAGCGACCGTTGGCGGGCGCGTTGCAGTCTGGCTGAGAGAGGGCACGGCGCGCCTGCCTGCTGAGGGCGCGCCGCAGCGCGGCCAGATCGTGCCGCCAGCGGCCACGGCCACGGCCATTGCCGCGGCGCTCGGCACAGCCACAGCCGCGGCACAAGTGCCCTTCCTGCCGCCACAATTCGAGACGGGCGCCTGTCCGTTGCGGGGCAATCCGCCGCCGCCGCCGCCAACGCGCTTCAGCCAATATCCTGAGGCGATCAGCCTGTATCTCTCAGCAGGCGGCGCGCCTACAGTGCTGGAAGCGGCTCTGCGGGCTTGGGGCGCCGTGCGCGAAGGCGCCGTAGTGCAAAGCGATACCGACCTGACGGCCAACGGCGCGCCTGAGATCATCATCACAGCCTACGATCCAAGCCGCTTTCAAGCGGGCGCGCCTTCGCCAGGGAAACTTCTGATCTTCGGCTGCGTGCAAGGCGCCTATCGCTTGCTCTACAGCACGACCTATAGCCCTGAGAGCCTGTTGCCTGTGCTGCATCGCGTCGGCGATATGAATGGCGATGCGCGCGCCGAGCTGGTCTACAGTCAGCGGATTTGCACAGCTGGCGGCTGCGCCACATACGCTCAGATTCTCTCTTGGAATGCGCTGCTGGGCCAGTTCCGTCCGCTCAATCCGTTGCCTATCGATGCGACTAACGGCAGGATCGGCATTGGCGATCCTGATGGCGATGGCGTGCTGGAGCTATTCGTCAGCTACAATCCGCCGCTGGATTTCAACAGCGCGCCGCCACGCCGATCGGTCGTCTACTGGGATTGGAACGGCGAGAACTATCTCCAGGCGCTCATTGAGCTGGAGCCTGCTGCCTACCGCATTCACGCGCTGCACGATGCCGATCAGCTCTTTGCGGCTGAGAATTGGCGCGATGCCATTCGGCTCTACGATCGGGTGCGCGACGATCCGACGCTGCTGGCTTGGTCCGTGCCGAACGAGACGGCGTTGCTGCGCGCCTTCGCCACACTGCGCAAGGCGTATGCGCAGCTGGCAGCCGATCAGCGGCGTAACGCCAATGCGACTTTCGAGCAGCTGATCGCTGAGAATCCGCCTGGCACGCCTGCTGAAGGCTACGCGCTGATTGGGCGCATCTTCCTGGAGACGCTCACGCGCACTCGAGATCGCGCTCGCGCTTGCGAAGCAGCGCGCACGCTTGCTCAGGCGCGCCCTGAGACGCTCGCCGCGCTGAATAGCTATGGCGCGGCGCGCCTGTACAGGCTCGAAGACTTGTGTCCGTTCAGATGAAGGCGTTCTATGCTCAATAATTCGCGCGTTGTGCGCATTCTAGGTGTGCCAATGGACCTAGGGCAGAATCGGCGCGGCGTGGATATGGGCCCGAGCGCTATCCGCTATGCGGGCTTGCAAGAGCGCTTGCAGCGGCTCGGCTACACAGTCCATGATTGCGGGAACCTAGACGTGCCTGTGGTTGAAGAGGTGAGCGCACGCGAGTTGAGCGCACACAGCGCTGACGGGCGCGCGCGCCACGTCCAGACGGTTGCAGAGGTCTGCGATCGGATTTATCAAGAGATTCTGAGCTGCATACCTGAAGAGGACTTCGCGATCGTGCTGGGCGGCGATCACAGCATCAGCATGGGCAGCATTTCAGCCATGACGCGGCGCCGTCCTACGGGCGTGATCTGGGTAGATGCGCACGGAGACTTCAACACGCCTGAGACCTCGCCTTCGGGCAACGTGCATGGCATGCCTGTGGCGGCGCTGATCGGGCAAGGCGCGCCTGCTTTGGTCAACATCGGCTACGCCGGCGCCAAGCTGCAGCCTTCGCAGATTGCCATGATCGGCGTGCGCGATCTGGATGCCGAAGAGCGCGTCCGCCTGGCTGAGAGCCATATCTCAGTCTTCACCATGACTGACATTGACGAGCATGGCATTGCTGAAGTGACGCGCCGCGCTTTGGATCGGTTGAACTTCATGGACGCGTTGCACGTCAGCCTTGATATGGACGCGCTCGATCCTGAAGATGCACCTGGCGTCGGCACGCCTGTGCGCGGCGGACTCAGCTACCGTGAAGCGCACCTGCTGATGGAAATTCTCTCAGCTTGCGGCAAGGTGCGCTCAATGGATATCGTCGAGATCAATCCGATCCTCGATAATCGCAACCAGACGGCCGAAACAGCTGTTGAGCTGGCTGCCAGCTTGCTGGGCAAGCGCATTCTGTAGCTAGTCCAACTGCCAATTGACAAACTTGCGCCACTTTTTCACAATCGTGCGCGCATCGACCGCATTTGACTGTACCTTTCAGGAGCATTTGACCGTGACGCAATCTCTCGCCTCTGTCTCGCTCGAAAGTCCTGTCTTCAGCGTGCCGCATCAGGCTCTGGTGCCTGTCAACGGCTATCCGAGCGCGCAAGTGGATATTCCCCAATCGCGCATGTTCATCATCAAGAAGCTGTTGGCAGCCTTTCGCGAGAAGCATCCCGACACGCCTGCCTACGATGCCTCGCAAGGTGATGGCGGCGCCAGCTTGCCTGGCGTACCGCATCACCTGTTGGAACGCGCCTTGGAGCTGCTCAAGCAGAATGGCACCGCCTACGATCCGCCGACAGGCACTTTGGCTTTCCGCAAGGCGACCGCTGAGCAGTATTGGCAATTCAGCGCTGAGATCGGCTACAACGCTGAGAACATCGCTGCGACTGACGGCGGGCGCGACGCCCTGCTCAAAATCTACCAAGCCATGACGGCGCTCGGCACAGGGCGCATCGGCGATGTGCTGCTGGTCTCGCGTGTGCCGTGGATCAGCTACTTGTGGGGCCCATACGGGCTGGGCATGAACGTGTTGTTGGCGCCGGGCGTCGAGGCAGACGGCTGGGAATACACGGAGGAGGGCATCGCCGCAAGCGTGGCCTATTGCGCCAAACACGGCGGCGGCAGGCGCATTGCAGGCATGGTGATCACTTCGCCCGATAATCCAACAGGGCGCACGCTGAGCATGGATCGGCAGATCGCCTTGGCACAGAAGGCCTTCTCGCTTGGTATCCCGTTCGTGCTGTTCGACTGGATTTATCACCAGATCGCTGAAGGTGAGCCTGCTGATATCAACGCGCTGCTGAGCGCCTTCTCGCCTGCGGATCGGGCGCGCATCATCGTGCTGGACGGTTTGACCAAGTCGCTAGGCGCGTCCAACATCCGCGCGGCGCACGTAGTGGCTTCCAAGCAGGTGGTCGAGTTCATTGCCAGCCGCAGTTCCCACGGCGTGATGCCGAATTTCTTCGGGCAGGCAGTGGCACAAGCAGCTTATGAGATCGGCTTCCGCAAAGCAGCAGCGTCCATCATTGAGCCGACCAATGCCAGCCGAGCTATCGTGCGCGACTTCATCAGGGCGAAAGGCTATCGCGCTGTGATTGGCGATGGCGGCTATTACGCCTTCATTGACTGCACTGAGGCGATTCAGCGCGGCAACCTGGCCGATTCGGTCGCGCTGGTCGAGTATATGGCCGCCAATTTCGGCTTGACGGCAATCGCAGGTAGCTATTTCTCAGAGGCGGGCAAGAATTGGATACGTTTCTCCTACGCTTTGCCGCCTGAGATCACGGCAAAGGCGCTTGAACGCTTTGACGAAGCAATGCGATCGCTCTAACACGCCCTAGAGCGGCTGCGTCAGCCGCAGTGTTTGGTTTAGCACCTGCACTGCCAAAGGCGCTAGAATATAACGCGACGTTATAGCTCGAGAGGTGGTGTATGAAGCCTGCCAAGCCGATCTATCTCGATCACGCCGCGACCACGCCGACCGATCCGCAAGTGGTCGAAGCGATGCTGCCGTACTTCAGCGAGCAGTATGGCAATCCATCATCGGCACATCGCTTTGGGCGCCAGGCTGAGAACGCTATCGAGAGCGCGCGCGAGAAGCTCGCGCAGCTGCTCAACTGTGGGCGCAGCGAGATCATTTTCACCGGTTGCGGCACAGAGAGCGATAATATGGCGCTGCGCGGCGTGGCCATGCAGGCGCTAGCTGAAGGCAAGCGCGCGCATATCTTCACGGCGCACACGGAACATCACGCCGTCAGCCACACAGCGGAGCAGTTGGCGCGCTTGAACTTGGCCGAGGTCACTTGGCTGCAACCTGAGCCTGATGGCAGCATCACGCCACAAAGGCTGCAGGCTGCGCTGAGCGCGCTGAGGCCCGAGCAGGTCGGTTTGGTCAGTGTGATGTACGCTAACAATGAGATTGGCACAATACAGCCGATTGCAGCGCTAGCTGAAGTGGCGCACGCGTATGGCGCGCTCTTCCACACGGATGCCGTGCAAGCCGCAGGCCAGCTCTCGCTAGACGTGCAAGCGCTCGGCGTAGATATGTTAGCGCTCTCAGCGCACAAGTTCTACGGGCCGAAGGGAGTTGGCTTGTTGTATTTGCGGCGCGGCATCAGGCTTTATAGCGCGCAAACAGGCGGCGCACAGGAGAACAATCAGCGGGCAGGCACGCACAACGTGCCGCTGATTGTCGGTATGGCGCGTGCGCTAGAGCTTGCCTACGCCGATCTGCCTGCGCGCGTGGCGCACTACACGCGCCTGCGCGACCGCCTGATTGATGGCGTGCTGGGCCGCATCGAGGGCGCCTATCTGACGGGGGCAGAGAAGGCGCGCCGCCTGCCTAACCATGCCAGCTTCGCCTTCACAGGCGTCGAGGCGAACGCGCTGCTGATGCATCTTGATCTGAGCGGAATCGCAGCGAGCAGCGGCTCAGCCTGCAATACGGGCAATCCAAAGCCAAGCGATGTGCTGCTCGCGATCGGCTTGGCGCCTGATTTGGCGCTCAGCAGCTTGCGCCTGACGGTCGGCAAGCAGAACACTGACGCCGATATCGCCTATGTCCTGATGACCTTGCCAACAGCCATTGAGCGACTGCGTGCGGTGCGGCAGGCGCAGGGGCTCTTGTGAGCGACTTGTGGCACATGCCCGAGCCATCTGAGCTATCCGAGCCTTTCGTCTTGCCGCCGCTCTCACAGCAGCCAAGCCGCACTGAAGTGGCTGCGCTGCTCAGCGCCATCAAGCACGATTTAGTCGGCTTGATGCAAGTGATGAAAATCGGCTTAGAACTCCTGGTGCGCGAAGATTTGGAGAGAGACTCGGCCCAAGAAGTTTTAGCGCTGATTCAAGAGAACGTTGAGCGCGGCTTTGCCTACACAAGAGCGCTGGAGGAGCTAGTGCGCCAATTCAGAGACGAGGCAAGTTGACGTGAGCGGACCGAGATACCAGAAGGAACCGCGCCGCCTGACAACAGAGCAGCCGAACGCTGCCGAGCGCCCTTCTGCACGGCGCATCGCCCGAGCTTGGCGCGATATCCGCGATGCCAAAGGCGCGCGCGCCACACTGATCAAGATTGCGCTTGTGCTGACGCTCGGTTGGCTTTTGGCAAACGCTATTCAGCAGCTGGTGATTCTCGCCATTGTGCTCGGCGCGCTGTGGCTGATCTTGGACGTGGTGAGGCGCAATATTCTGCGCTAACAGCCGTAGGGAATGGCGATGTTGTAAAGCTGGCCGCTCTCCAGCAAGCTGTAGGTGATGGTCAGCGTGCCGCTCAGCTGCTGATTGCCTCGAAAGATCGGCACCAGCGCACTCTCTAAGCGCAACGTCAGTGTGTAATCGGCGACTGCATTCAGGCTTGGCGCGATCCACAGGTCGCCTGAGAGGATGCTGATGCTGCCGCCTTGAGTTGGCGTGATCAGCGGCAGTTCGATATCGCTTGGCAAGAAGCCATACTGCCAGAGCGCCATCTTGCGCTCAGTCTTGCGTCCATAAGTGTGCTGCGCCAAGCGCACGCCGCCGATCAAATCGCCGACGGTCAGCTCAGCTACGCGCCGCCGATTCGGATCGTCGGTCACGACACTGCACAAGCCATTTTGGTCAACGAAGTAAAAAGTATTGCCGATGCGCACGCCTTCTACATTGCGCCCTTCAGCGATAGCGAAGGCATCGCCTTCAGCGCGCAGCACCACGCGCCGCTCGCCGCTGAGCTGGTTGCTGAAGATTTCGGCTGTCAGCGTGCCGCTGATCGGCTGAGTGCTGCCTGC
>RFIM01000149.1 GCA_003695215.1 Chloroflexota bacterium | reverse complement strand
GCTCTGGCGCGGCGTCAACTCGCTCAGCACTTCTTCAATGGTCTCCTGCAGCAGGTGTTGCGTCGCCGACTCGACTGGGCTAGGCGTATCCTGATCTTCGATGAAATCGCCGAATTCACTGTCGCCATCATCGCCCACAGGCCGCTCTAAGGCAATGGCATGCTGGCTAGCATCCATCATGCCGCGCACGCTCTCAGCAGGGATGTCCATCTCAGCGGCGATCTCTTCAGGCGTCGGGCGCCTGCCTAGCGATTGCTCTAACATTTGGGCGGTGCGATACATCTGGCGGATGCGCTCGGTCATATGGAGCGGAATGCGGATAGTGCGAGTCTTTTGTGCTAAAGCGCGCGTGATCGCCTGCCTGATCCACCACGTGGCATAGGTGCTGAAGCGGTTGCCGCGCTGATAATCGTACTTATCCACGGCCCGCATCAGCCCGACGTTGCCTTCTTGGATCAGATCAGGGAATGGCAGCCCTTGGCCCATGTAACGCTTAGCGATACTGACCACAAGGCGCGTGTTCGCGCGCCCAAGATGCTCGCGAGCGGCTTGACCGCTGCGCACTAGTGCCTCTAGATGCTGACGCTCTTCTGGGCTGAGACAGGACTCATTTTCTAGACGCAAGGCCGCTGCCCTACCGCTTTCGATACGCTTGGCAAGTTCGATTTCATCCTGGGCAGTCAAGAGCGGCTCCTGAGCCATCTGACGGAAGTAGAGGCCAACTGGATCATCAGCGGAGACGGCATTAATATCGCCAAAGTCCTGATACTCTTCGCTCTCAGACTCGTAGTCTTCATCGAGGTCCTCAGTCTCTTCGCGCGGTAGCTCTTCGTGGCGCAATTCAATGCCAAGCTCATCCAACTCATCCAAGACCGATTCTAGCGTCTGTGATTCGTCCCCTTCATCCTCCAATAGCTCGATCACGTCGTCAAGGGTCACGTAGCCTCGCCGATCAGCTCGGCTCAAAAGTTCCTGTATCACCTTGCGTTTGCCTCCTGTGTACGTTTCTAAAAGGGTTTTAGAAACTCATCCTGTGCTTGCCCAATATAGGCGCACGCCGATCCCGCCGTGCCATCCACGGAAGAGACACAAACGCTTTACGGACGACATGTGGGTGAGTGAGCGTTGAGGGCTGCGCAGTTCATGAGGCGCTGCTCATGGGGTTTGTGCGACTCATCCGTGCGGATAGCATGGCTTAAGGTTCTCGGCTTTTTGTCAACCACTACTTGCTTAGCGTAGTGCCTTTTCAAGGTCATGTCAAGGCCCAGAGTTCTTGGAAAGATGCCCAAAAGCGCCTATCTTGTGCGCTACGCCAGAATATACACGCGCTTGGGCAGAAATCCTCTCTGACGTGCGCGCGTTTTTGCTGCCAATCGCCTCTGCGCGCTCAAACGCCCAGTTGCTTCTGAAAGACTCTGAAACAACCAGCGCAATGTGGCGTATACTACTGATAGCTGTCTAATCGCAAAAGGAGCGAAGCCCATGTCCCGTCTGATAAAGCACCTGATGGCAGTCGGCCTGATCGCGCTGCTGGCTTTCAGCCTTGCCGCGCCCGACACGCCGACCTCAGCTGAGCGACCCGCCCTCAGCCCAACAGTCCTTGCGCAAGCCGACGTACAAAGCCTGGCTGCGCTCATGCCGGCCGATACAGCCATCTTCATTGCCCTGCGCACTGATGACAATTACATTGCGCTGCTGGATAGCCTGCTGCAAAAGGCACTTCAAGTTTTGCCGCAAGCGCCGAGCTTGAGCCTGACACAGCTGCTCGACCAAGCGGTACAGCCGCTCGGCGGCAATTTCCAAAGCACAATCCGCTCCTGGCTCGGCGATAACGCCGCTCTCGCCATTGGATCGCCCGAAAAGCTGCTCGACTCTAGCTCGATAAACGACTTAGAAGCCGAAATCCTGCTGGCTGTGCAGATCACAAGCCGCGCTGAGGCACAGCGGCTCCTTGAAAGCCTGCTGCCAGCTGGCGCCTATACCAAGAACAGCGCTGCTGACTTTACTGACTACAGCCTTGAGACGGCATCAGGAGCTTTGCTGCGCCTGAGGGATGATCTGCTGCTGTTCGGCACTGAGGCAAGCGTGAACAGCGTCTTGAATCGAGCGGCTAAGCTCAACGCTGATCCGCAGTTTCAAAAGACTATCGCCGCTCTGCCTGAAAATGGCTACAACATCATCGCCTATTTCAGCGGCGCGATCGTCTCATCAAGCCCGACGCTCAGCCCTGCAGCCTCTGCGCTCGGTGCAACCATCCTAGATGGACGAGCGCTCACGCTTGACTTTGTCGTTCCTGATTTAACGGCCCAAACCTTTGGCGCTCTTTCAAGCCAGTTCCAGTTCAAGCCCGCTGATGCGGCGTTTGCGCGCTTCATGCCCGCTAACACGATCCTCTCACTTCAGATGAGCGACCTGAAGAGCTACTATGATTTGGTCCTGGCGGCTGCTCGCGCGAGCAATCGGCTTCAAGGGCAGGAGCAGCAATTCGAGCGCTCTTTAGAGCAAATTGAAAACTTGCTGCGCTCGACGCTCAGGCTTGACCTGAACGACGACATCCTGAGCTGGATGACAGGCGACTTCGCCATCTTCATCGCCTACAGACCTCAGGAGCGCTCCTTGCTCGAGCTATTCGTTCAGCCTGGCTTGCGCTTGCCGTTCGTTGGCTACGATGTTGGCTTGCTGATCGAGACAACTGACGCTGCAAAAGCTGCGAAAATGGTCGCTGAGCTGGGCAATTTTCTCGCAGCGACGTTGCGCAATACGCCTGAAGTGAACGTGACCTTGAGCGAGAAACGCGTCACTATCGCTTTGAATGTGCCGATTGTTTTAAGCACACCTGTTGAGATCATCATCGGCACCAACGACTCGGTCTTCTATGTGGCCACAGGCGCCGCTGCTGCACATATCGAGAGCGGTCAGGAAGGACTCTCGGCAACAGCAGGCTATCGAGAGGCGCAGCAGTACTTCCTGCCTGAGAGCCCGCAGCTCTGGTACATGAGCACTGATGCCGTCAATTTACTCGGCGAGGTGCTCGCCTTCCAACAGGCAACGCGCTCAGGCTTATTTTTGTTCTCGCGCTCCACATTCAATAGCGTGCGCTCGCTTGCGCGCTCGCTCGCGCCGTTGCTCAGCAGCAGCTCAATCAGCTTTGCCAGCAAAGATGGCTTCCAAGTCTTGCGCGCCGTGCTGAGCTTGCCCGAGTAGCTTTCCGTGGGTGTAGCCTGTGGAGTGACCGTCCCATGAGCCGTCCGCTTTGTTTATTGAGCCTTTTGGCTCTTCTGACAGGTCTGTTCGCTTTCGCCATGCCCAGCAGCGCACAGAGCAGCGCCACATACACCATCACAGAGCAAGAGATCAACGCTTACCGCTTGCCGTCTTCTGTGCGCCGCTACCTCAGCAGCTTCAGCGTGGACTTGCAGCCTGATCGCGCTGTAGTCATGGTGCGCGTGGTCAGCGGGCGCCTGACGCTGAACACACTCTCGATCTGGCAACCTGTCCTCAACAACGGACGGCTCTCATGGCGTGCGCTCAGCGCAACCGTTGAAGGCGTGCCGCTGACTGCTGCGCAGCTAGCGACGCTGAACAATTCGGCGCGGCGCGTCATCGCGGACGCCGTGCACCGCTATATCGATAGCCGCGCGCGCAGACGCTACAGAGTGGAGAGTGTCACTATCACCGATAGCGAGATGGTAGTCAGCGTTATCTTCAGCCGTTGATGCTATACTAAGCACGGCGCGCTTTGACCTTGTGTTATAATCTGGAAGCATCTTCCCAGAAGTGCTTTTGCACGAGGACTCAACCGCCGTGTCTGAACAAGCGCTCTATCTGAAGTGGCGCCCGCGTGGCTTTGACGAGGTGATCGGCCAGGCGCACATCACGCGCACGCTGCGCAATGCCATTGTGCAGAATCGCCTGCGGCATGCCTACCTATTCAACGGGCCGCGTGGCACAGGTAAAACCACAATGGCGCGCATCCTGGCAAAAGCAGTCAATTGCCTGCATCCTGAGCCGAGCCAACGTCCCTGCAACCAGTGCCGCCATTGTGTCGCCATCAACGAAGGGCGCTTTCTCGATCTGATCGAAATCGACGCTGCTAGCAACAACGGCGTCGATGACGTGCGCGACTTGCGTGAGAAGGTCGCTTTTGCGCCCGCCGAAGGGCGCTATAAAGTCTACATCGTGGACGAAGTCCATCGCTTCTCCGGCGCCGCCTTCGATGCGCTGCTCAAGACGCTCGAAGAGCCGCCGCCGTACGTCATCTTCGTCTTGGCAACTACCGAGCTGGATAGAGTGCCGCCGACTATCCGCAGCCGCTCGCTGACCTTTGAGTTTCGGCGTGTGGCGCTGAACGACGTGGTTGAGCGCCTCGCTAAAATTGCCGAAGCCGAAGGCGTGTACATCGAGCGCGCCGCACTGGAGCTAGTGGCGCAACAAGGCACAGGCAGCGTGCGCGATAGCATCAGCCTGCTGGATCAGCTGATCGCCGCGCCAAGTGAGCGCATCACCCTCGAGATGGCCGAGCAAATGCTCGGCACGGCTAGTCATCGCTTGGTCAGCAAGCTGGCACAGGCGATTATCGAGAACAATCCGACTGATGGACTGGACGTGATCGCCTCTGCTATCGCTGAAGGCGCCGATCCTGCGCAGTTCGGGCGGCAAATCGTGGAACATCTGCGCCAATTGCTGCTGACGTGCGTCGGCGGCGCACACTTGGTGGAGACGAGCGATGAGCGCCGTGCGCTGCTGGCAGCACAGGCCGCTCAGACTAGCCGCGAGGTGCTTTTGCGCGCCATACGCGCCTTCAGCGGCGCGCTCAGCGAGGTGCGTGGCGGCTGGCAGCCGCAATTGCCTCTAGAATTAGCGCTGATCGAGAGTACGCGCCCATTACCCGTTGAGAGCGCGCCTGTGGCGCCGCAAGCTGCTGCCAAGCCTGCCAGGGCAGCGCCGTCTGCCACGCCTGTTGCAGAAGAACCTACCGCGCCTGATGGCGCGCCATCATCTGCTGCCACATTGACGCTCTCGAAGGTCAGGGCAGTCTGGGCGAGCGTGGTAGCGCAGATCGATCAAGCCTTCCGCCCGCTTGGCGCGCTGCTCCAGAAGGCTCAAGCTATGCCGCACCGCGTGCAAGGTAAGCAAATCACTATCGCCGTCACAGAGGCTTGGGCCAAGAGTCATATTGATAACGATCCTGCCAAGCAGAACCATCTCAGCAAGGCGCTGGGCGAAGCCCTTGGCACGAAGGTGAGCGTCAAAATTGTGCTTGTGGACGCCACAAGCAGCTCCGAACATGATATAATGTTGGACGATCCGATTATCAAGGAACAGCTTGAGACGGGCGCAATTCTCATCGAAGAGCGCGAAGGAGAAGAGTGAGCTATGGCAAAACGACGCGGCGGCGGCTTTGGCGGCCCTGGCATGGGCGCCAATCCAAACGCGATGCTGAAGCAGCTACAAAAGATGCAGGAAGATATGGTCAAGGCGCAAGAGGCGCTGGCTGAGGAGCTCTTGGAAGTGCAAGCCGCTGGCGGCGCCATCACTGTGGTTATCAGCGGTCATCAGCGCGTGAAATCCATCACCATCAAGCCTGAGCTGCTTGATACCAGCGATCCTGAATGGACGACCGACCTGCAGGACTTGCTGGTCGTGGCCATCAACCAGGCCATTGAACAGAGCCAGCAGCGCGCCGCTGAGCGCATGGAAGCCGTCAGCGGTGGCATGAGCGGCATGCTGAGCGGCGGCTTGAGCAGTTTGCTGGGCGGCTGAGCAGCGTTGAAGCATGAGCAAGGCGATCCCTGCTTCTGTCACGCGCCTGATCGAGGCTTTCGCACAACTGCCAGGCGTGGGCAACAAGACAGCCTCACGCCTGACCTATTTCCTGCTGCGCGCGCCTGCGCAGCTCTCAGAAAATCTAGCTCAAGCGATCGCCGAGCTGAAGACCAAGACGCGCTTGTGTTCGATCTGCTTCAATATCACTGAAGAAGAGCCGTGTGCTGTGTGTGCCGATCCACAGCGCGATGCCAGCATCGTCATGGTTGTGGAAGAGCCGCTAGACGTGCTAGCAATTGAGCGCACTGGCAGCTTCAACGGACGCTATCACGTGCTGCACGGCGTGATCTCGCCGCGCGATGGCATCGGCCCTGAGCAGCTGAAGATTCGCGAGCTGATCAAGCGTGTGCAGGAAGGCAGCATCGCTGAGCTAATTCTCGGCACCAATCCAGGCCTGGAAGGCGATGCCACTGCCATGTACATCAAGAGCGAGCTTGAGGCGGCGCGGCTGCAGGTGCGCCTGACTCGGCTGGCGCGTGGCTTGCCGAGCGGCGCCGACCTGGAATACGCCGATTCCGTCACCCTGACGCGCGCCTTGCAAGGCCGTCAAGCGCTCTGATCATTGCCCTAGCACTTGCGCCACAGATGGCACAGCGTTAGTGCGGCGCACCTCGCGTCCTTCGCCATCAAGAATGATGAAGGTTGGCGTCGTCTCGCCTTGATAGCGCGCCCATAGGGCGCCGCCGATCTCAGTGTGAATGCTCAGGCGCAGCACGCTAGCCCGCTCGCCCAGCGCCTGCTCCAACGCGCTGACAGCGCTGCTCTGTGCCATGCAGCCTAAGCAGTACTCGGAGTAGAGTTCGATCACAACAGGCGTGCCCTTGCCAATGCGCGCCTCGACATCTGCCAAAGCGCTGACCTGCGGCGTGTCGGTTGGGCGCACAGCTAGCCAAAAGCCGAGCAGGGCGATCAGCGCAACCAGCCAGGCGCCAAGCCGCAGCACAGCTGAGAGTCGGCCTGCTTTCCATAGCACGGCGCCGATCGCTACCAGCAGCACAGCCGACATGATCACGAACGAGAACTGATTGAAGAACGACATAGGCTCCTCAGAACAACTCAAGTGGCCTTTCTGCATAAGGCTGGCCGAGCCGTGCGCGCTCAGCCTCGATGATCGCCGCTTCGTCTGCAGGCGTCGCGCCGAGCTTTTTGAAGAGCGGCGCAGGCTCGCGCAACGCCTGACCAGCAGCCAATTGGCTTGGCTGCCAACGGCCGATCGCGTTGCTGCCATCATAGACCAGCGCCGTGTGCGTCCGCTCTGATTCGGCGTATTCGCGGATGCTGAGCGTGCCGAACAACTGCCCATCGTAGCCGAGATATTCGTGCAGGCGTTGCGCGCTGAACGGCAGAAACGGCGCTAGCAGGATTTTCAAGTTATCTACCACGCGCAGCACGGTATAGACTGCAGTAGCAGCGTCTGCGCGATCTTCCTTGATGCGCTTCCAAGGCGCGCGCCGATCCAAATAGGCATTCGTCTCGCGCACCAGCGCCATCGCTTCGCCAAGCGCAGCGCGCAGCTTGACGGCTTCTAGCAGGCTGCCGACACGCTCAAAAGCAGATTCCGAGAGCGCCAAGATGGCTTGATCCTCGGCCGAGAAGGCGCTTGGCTGCGGCACGGCATTCTCAAAGTGCCTGCGCGCAAAGCTGAGCATCCGATTGACTAAATTGCCCCAAGCTGCCACTAATTCATTGTTGTTGCGCATCACGAAGTCTGCCCAGCTCCAATCAGCATCTTTGCTCTCGGGCAGGGCAGCGGCAATGGCGTAACGGATGGCATCAGGCTCGTAGCGCGTCAGAATATCCGGCATCCAGACTGCCCAATTGCGGCTTTTGCTGAATTTCTGGCCTTCGATGTTCATG
>RFIM01000148.1 GCA_003695215.1 Chloroflexota bacterium | reverse complement strand
GCCGTTTCCAAGCAGGCGCTCGCCTGTCTTCAGGTCATAGAAACCGAGCCAGATCGTCAGAGCTTGTGGTGCATAAGCGTAATCGGGCAGGCGCACGGCAAAGCGATTCTGCCAAAATTGACCGATATGCTGCATTTGGCTAGTGGCCCACAAGCCTTGGCCTAAGAACACATCGCGTTGCGCCACGATAGTGCCTGCTTCATTCTCTAGATGGATGAATACGCTCCAATCGCGGCGCATGCTTGCCCTTTGCTGGAAAATCAGCTCAAAGGTGACATACTCAGCAGGCTGGGCCGTCAGAGTCAGCTGGCGCTGGGCATAAAGCGCGAGCGCCGCTCGATCAGGCGTCTCAGGCTCGGCGAACGTCGCTATAGCGCGCCACTCCGAGTCGGGCAAGTGCGCGCTCAGCGCAGGCGGACGATAGGCCATGGCTATGGTCGCCAGGCCTGCTAAGGCCGCGAAGACATGCCACGCCGCGATCGAGCGCGCTAGCCACACGCCGCCAAGCCGCCACGCGCCCAGCGCTAGCCAAAGGCTGATCGGCGCAATGGCCGCGAACATCAGCCGCCCTTGCGATGCCCAGGTCTCGCTCGTCCAGCGCAGCAAGCTGCCGAACAGCACCGCGATCCACACCAGGCTGACGGCGCGCGCTAGCCAGAGCGCATCCAGGCGCAGCAGGTGCCTTCCGAAGGCGCCCAACAGCAAGCCGAAGGCGCTCAGCGCCGCCAAAGCGTTGAAAACCGTGTAGATGAAATCGGCGAACGGCACGTTCACGCCGCCAAAGAAGCCCCAGTAGCTCATCAGGAAGGTATGCCGCTCCGACCACAACTGCGCCGCATTAGCAGGAATGGCGCGCCTGCCCACGATGTCCAAAAAGACGTTCAGGCCTGTCGGATCGCCGTATAGCTGCCAGTTGCGCAGATACCACCACGCGCCAATCAAGATCGTCAAGCCGCCGGTGATCGCCGCGCCGATCGCGAAGGCGCGTAGGCTACGGACGCGCCAAGCGTTCAGCGCTAGAGCCAGAGCAATCAGCGGTAGCAGAAAGCCGATGTTGAACTTGGCCAACATGCCCGCGCCGCTCAGAAAGCCGATGCCGATCAGCGCGCGAACGGAAGGCGCGTCAGCGCGTTTGAGCAGGCGCGCTAGGCACACCAACAGCGCAGTCGCCAATAAGGTCGAGAGATTGTCGTTGTTCACGCTGCCGCTGATGAACAAAAACATCGGGTTGAAGGCCGTCAGCGCCATGGCCAAGTGCGCCACGCCTTCGCGCTGCGGAAAGAGCTCTCGCGCCAACAGGTAGGTCAGCCAGACGGTCAACGCGCCGAGTGCCACTGAGAGCCCGCGCGAGAGGTAGATCGCCCAGAGCGCGCCCGAGCCAAGGTGACGCGCTGCCGTGTGGATAGTCATGTTGGCGTTGCGGTCAGGCAAGACTAAGCCGATATCTGCGTGCGGATTGAGATAGCGGATCAGCGGCAAATCGCTGGTATCTAGCCAGAAGGTGAGCGCAGCCGCCAAAAAATAATACAGCGGCGGCTGGCCGCCTTCTTGGCGCCATGCCGTCTCGATGCCTGCGCGCTGCACGGGCAAGCTGAAGCCGTTAGTGGCCAGGTACTGCACCATCGGATAGTGCCACAGCTCATCAGAGGCTTCCAGCAAAGGCGTGGTCAGGCTATACAGCAAGGCGAGGCCCACATAAGCCATCAGAATCACGCGCGCCGCTCGGCTCATGGCTCAGCGCTCTCAGTGATCACTTCGAGGAAGAAGTCGGCTGTGCGCTGAGCAATGCGCGTCCAGGTGAACTGCTCAGCCAATTGGCGCGCAAAGTAGCTGAGCCGTGTGCGCAGTTGTGGCGCTTCGGCCAGCGTCCGAATCGCCTCGCCGAGCGCTTCAGGCTGCTCAGGCGGCACTAAGTAGACGTGATCGCCGTGGTGCAGCTCTGGCAGCGGCAAAGCAGGCGTGCTGGTGATGATCGGGCAACCGTGAGCCAAGCCCGCCATGAACGAACCGCGTCTGAACGAGACGCCATCAGTATACGGCAATGCCAACATGTCGCACGCCAATAAGTGCGCGCTGACGGCAGCGCTCTCAATGAAGCCTGTGCGCCGCACGCGTTGGCTGAGCTGCAATTGCCCGATCAGCGCGTCTACGCTCTCAGCGTAGTGCACGTTGCTCGGATCGCTCGTGCCTGTGCGCCCGCCGATCAGGACCAAATAGGCGTTCACGCCCTGTTGCAGCGCCTGCGCCACGCCGCGCAGCAAGCAAGCTGCGCCTTTGCTGGCGTTCAAGAAGCCGAAATAGCCGATCAGCACGCCATCTTCAGGTATCTCAAGCGCAGCGCGCACAGCGGCGCGATCAAAATCAGGCGGCGGCGTTGGCGCGATGTTCGAGCCGATTGGAATGCGGCGCATAGGCGCGATGCCGCGCTCCTGGGCTAACTGCTGCTCATCCTGCACATTGGTCACAATCACACCTTTGGCCGTCCGCGCCAGGTTGAGCAGCGCCTGATAACGCAAACTGCCCGCCTTCGGAAATAAATACGGCACCAGCAGATCGTGGAACGTGATGACTGTGGCGAAGTCGCTTAGGCGCGCGGGTAAGATGTGCACTAGCGGCGCAACCTTGCCGAAGGCTGCCGCCTCGTACTGCAAATTGACTACTTCAAGGCGATTCTGACGCGCCCAACGCTGCGCCTGCATCAGCGCTGCCCAATTCCAGTTGCGCACCTCAGCAGCTACCTGAATGCGCGCCTTGCCTGTGCGCTCAGCCTGCTCGTGCGTCAGGATATGCACCTCATGACCGAGATCAGCCAGCGCCGTGGCCAACTCATGCGTGAAGGCGCCAACGCCGCCTTCCATTGGCGGATACTCACCTGTGATGAAGCCGATTCGCATTTCCCCGCCCTCAGGCACTGCTCCACAACGCACGGATGACCTGCCAGTAGAGGCGCACACGCTCACGGCGCAGTGCGCGCTTAGAGCCAAGCGCGCCTTTCAGGCCCTCCAGCAGCAATTGGTGAAAGTAGCTCATGATCAAGAATAGGCGCAGCACAGCTGCTGCAGCGGCGCCATGAAATTTCCGAAAGTAGCGCACTTTGCTCTGCTGAAAGTGAATGTGCTTGGCCGCACTGGCTTGCTCGGTGCTTTTGCCACCATGATGCACAATGTACGCGCCGCCGTGATAGATCACCTGCCAACCTGCCTGCTTGGCGCGTTTGCAGAAGTCCACTTCCTCGCTGAACATCACGTAACCTTCATCTAAGCCGCCGATCTGCTCGTAGACGGCGCGCCGCAGCAGCAGCGCCGAGCCTTGTACCCAATCTACGGCCGCGATATCGGTATCAGCGATATCGTAGGCGTAGAAGCGCTCAAGCACACCTCGCGGCGCGTATGGCTGCAGCCAGGTGCTTTCGAAGAGCGCTGTCAGCAGCGTTGGAAAGCGCCGCCGCGATGATTGATGCGTGCCATCGCTATTGAGTGTGTGCGCGCCCAGAATGCCGACGCGCTCGTGCGCACGCATATAGCTGACCATCTGCGCTAAGGCGTCGCCGCGCACTTCAGTATCAGGATTGAGCAACAGCAAAAACTCGCCTCTGGCGGCTGCCAAGCCGATGTTATTGCCGCGCGTGAAGCCGACATTCTCAGCTTGTGGTAAAGTGCGCACATGCGGATATGCGCTGTGAAGCATCTCGACCGTGCTATCGCTGCTGGCTGAATCGACTACAATAATCTCAGTGGCAATCGGCGCTAGGCGCACGGACTCGGCGATTGAATCCAGGCAGCGCGCTAAGTACTCGCGCACGTTCCACGAGACGATGATGATTGACAGCTCCATAGCGCCTAATTTTAGCGCAGAGCCTTTTAGAATTCACAGCGGCGTTCTAAAACTATCCAGAATTGATCGGCCAGATAGGCGCTGAGCGCGAGAGGCGCAGCCAGGCGTTCGGCGGCGCCGAGCAGGCGCAACAAGCGCGGATGGCGTGCGAGCGCGCCGTAGAGATCGCTCGGCGGCAGAAAAATGCCCCAGCCGCGCAGCTTTCGCAAGCGCCACGCCGCGCCGAAAGCGCGTCGGAACTGCCGTGCTGTTGGATAATAGATAGGGAAGCTGATCGCGCCAATCCTGGCACTGGCTTTGCCGCGCCAACGCCGAAAAGCCACACGCCAGTTGCCATGCGCCGCATGCCAGCACGTCTCGATCAGGCTGAAGCGGCTGATCAGCGTGAAGGCGGCGCAGCCGCCATAGCGCACAGCGTGCGCCAAGGCCGCGCCCAAGGCCGACCAATTCGCTGTGCAGTTCAGCGCGCCATAGTTGCTGTAGACGCCGTCAAAAGCCCTCTCAGGCAATTGCCAAGCCTCAGCCCGATCTAAATCTAACAGCTGCACTTGCACCAAATGCCCGACGCCATGCTGTGCCGCTTTTTGCGCCGTGATCGCCAACATTTGCGGACTGATATCCGTGGCAAGCACGCGCACGCCGCGCTGCGCAAACCAAATGGCATCTTCGCCTGTGCCACAACCCAGCTCCAACAGATAGTTCCCAGGCGGAAAGAGCGCCGCCAACCATGCCCAAAGCTGAGCGCGCAGTAGGCGGCTGACGGGCGAATCGGTCAAGTCGGCGTCATAAGTTGTAGCAATGCGCTCGAAAGCCAGGCCGCTCTCAGGCAGGCTCATAGTGCCGCTCGCAGCAAGGCTCTGGCGCCGCGATAAAGCGGACAGACACAACGCCCACATTCGGCGCGCTCGCCATGGCGAACAGCGCGACGCAAGGCGCGCAGCGTTGAGCTGTTCAACGCCTGTGCCAACGGCTGCTCAGCGACGCTGCCGCCACTGGGCAAGAAATAGCAGGGGCGCAGCCTGCCGTCTGTCTCGACAACTACTGAGAGCTGTGGTGCGTTGCAGCGCGGCGCAGGGAAGCGCGCCAAGCCGTGCGCTGAGGCGAAAAAAGCGTACAACGTGCGCAGCTTCGCGGGCGATTCGGCGATCAAGCCGCTGGCGAAATCAGCGGCGTGCTCGCGCTCTAACGCATCAAGGACTTCAGCGAAGATGGGCAGGTCGTCGGCGGTGAGCGCAAGCTCTTGAAAGGTCTCGGCGGCGCGCGCGCCAAAGGCCTCGCCATTAACTGTATCCACAGCTAAGAAGCTGACCTTGCGCGCGCCATAGGCTTTGGCAAGGCCGACGATCGCTGAAAGTTGGCGGAAATTGGCGCGTTGCACGGTCGTGCGCGTGATGATCGGCACGTGCGGCGCAATGCGCGCCATGCCTTCAAGGATGTGCGGCAAGGCGTCTACGCCGCGAATGTGCGCGTAAAGCTCAGGCGTTGCCGCATCTAAGCTCAAAGTCAGCTGATCGATATGCGCGATGACCTGCTCTGCCTGCTTCTTGAGCAGGAGCCCGTTGGTCAGCAAGCCGACGTGCACGCCGCGCTTGCGAAAGGCCTGTGCGATCTCTGCCCAGTGTGGATGTTGCATCGCTTCGCCGCCGCTCAGCAAGACGTGCCGCAAACCGAGCGCTGCAGCTTCTTCTGCCAGGCGCAAGGCGAGCGCGAGCGGCATGTTGCGGCGTGGCGCATGCCAAATAGCGCAGCTCAAGCAGCGGCTGTTGCAGCCGTCAGTCAGATAAAGCACTAGGAGCGGCAAGGCATAAAGCCGATCTGAGCCAAGATTGCGCAGCGGCCGCAGATCGAGCATCAATTTCCCTCAGGCGCGCCCAGCGGAATGCGATCCGTGCCGCGATCGACTTCCCAAGGGTAAACGACGTGCGCATCCGTGACAGCGGCGTAAAAGTCAGGCTCGGCGCGGCTGAAGAGCGAGCGGTACGGATTGAAGTGCAGCACGCACGAGAGTGGCGTGGCGCCGGCCGCCAAACAGCGATTTTTGACGGCTGTGCTGGTGCGGCCGCTGCCCCAGACGTCGTCCACGATCAAAGTGCGCCGCCCAACCAGCAGCTCATCCTCAGGGAATTGCAGGAAGGTTGGCATGGCAGCCAGCTGAGCGCGTGGCTCAAGATTGGTTTGGAAGCGGACAGCGGCGATCAGCGTGTAGCTGATATCGAGCGCCTCGCTGAGCAGGCCGCCAGGAATGATGCCGCCGCGCGTGATGATCAACATTGCGTCAAAATAGCCCGCGTTACGGATCTGTGGCACTAAAATATCGATCAGGCGATCTACATCTGCCCAAGAGAGCACCACTTGGCGCGGCAAATGAGGCGGCACAGGCATCTCCGACCCATCCTCTCAATGCATGATCAGGGTTGCTTAGCGATCTCAAATGGTAGCGCAGGCTGAACGCGCACGCAACCTTATGCAACGCATCAAAGTGCGCTATAATCCAAGCGGTGTCTCAAAATGCAAAGGTGACAAGCCATGGCCGTCAAGAGCCAGGAGGTCGAAGGGCGCGTCCTGTTTGTGGCGGAGCGCGATCAACGCCGCGCAAAAGACACCGTCTCAGTTGGGCAGATAGTCTATAGCGTACGGCGCGCGCATACAAGCGATCTGGCACAGCTGCAGCAGCTGCTCAAATCAGAGCGCCCTGATGTGCTGATCCTCGAGCTGAGTCTCGCCGAGGCCTTCGGTGCCCAAGGCTGTGCCCAGCTCAAGCAAGGCGCCCATGCGCCGCTCCTGGTGATCGCGCTCGCAGCGCCGCGCACGCCTGAATCAGAGCAACTTGCCCTGGCCCTCGGCGCCGACGACCTGCTCGATTTGCCTTGGCGCCCAGAAGAGAGCTTGCTGCGCTTGCGCACACTGCTGCGCCTGCACCGCCAAACTAAAGCCCTGCGCCAAGAGAATCAACAGCTGCGTCAAGCGCTCAGCGAGCAGGAATTGCGCCTGAAAGTTGCTCTGACCAGCTCACAAGAATACAGTGTGCTGCGCGATAGCATTGTCCACAACGCTGTCCATGAGATGAGCACGCCGCTCTTGCAGGTGAAAAGCTCGATCTCAATGCTCGATGGCGCTGTGCGCGCGCTCTCTGAAGATAACAACCTGGCTACCATGCTTGATTTCGCCAAGCAGGCTCTGACGCGGCTAGAGAACGTGCTGGAGAACTTCCGCCATTTGGCGCGCTCGCTGGACTTAAAAATTGAGCCGATGTACCTTGAGGATTCGATCAATCTTGCCTTGCGCGCGCTCAGCCGACGCTGGGCTTCTGCACATAAAGTGCATCGCGTTCAGGTCGTCCATGAGGCGTTACCTGCTGTGCTTGGCGATAAACACGCTGTGGCGCAAGTGTTACAGCAGTTGATCGACAATGCCCTGAAGTTCAGCGATGAGACGCAGCCCGTTGAGCTGATCGCCCGACGCAACAGCGACGGCGTGCGCATCAGCGTGCGCGATCGCGGCGTCGGCATGGAAGCCGATCAGATCGAGCGCATTTTCCGAGAGTTCTACCAGAGCGATATCAGTGCGCGCCGTCGTTTTGAAGGCGTCGGCATCGGACTGGCCATCGTCAAGCTGATCTTGGATCGGCTTGGCGTGCAAATTCAGGTGGAAAGCCAGGTGAACGTCGGCAGCACCTTCAGCTTCACGCTCAAAGTCGCTCCACTGAGCTAAAGATGCACCAAGCGCCCTGAAGCGGCGCGTATCAGCCTATCGCGCACTGCTGCACCGATGCCTGCTGCTGGAAAACTGCGCGCTAAGATGACCGTCACGCCATGATCGTCCAGGCGGCGCAGCGCCGCAAACAGATTGTGTGCCACACCTGCCAAATCGCTCAAACTGCCCACGACTTCTGTGCAAGTGTTGGGCAAGTCTGCCAAAAAAGGCGCATCTTCAGCGGCGATCAGCAGGCCGACGCGCTCTACAGCGGCCAGGCGGCGCGCCTGAGCGCCTAGCGCAGCGCGCAAGCGCGTGTCGTCGGCGCTCTCATAGAGCGTGAGTGCGGCGCGTGGCGCGTAATGCTTCAGCAACATGCCTGAAGCAGGCAAGGCGTCGCTCGGCTCGGCGACATAGCGCGTCACTACCTCAATATGCGCAGGCAGGCCTGACCGCGCTAGGCAGGCTTGGAGCGCCTCGAGCGGCACGCCGCCATGCCGCAACAGACGCGGTCGCTCGCCACACAAATCCAGTATGGTCGACTCCACGCCGACCTGAGCAGCGCCGCCATCTAGGATCAGCGCGATCTGATCGGCGAGATCGGCGTAAACATGCTGTGCAGTAGTTGGGCTAGTATGCGCAAAGCGGTTGGCGCTTGGCGCGGCAATCGGCACGCCAGATGCCCTGATCAGCGCTTGCGCCACAGGATGTGACGGCATGCGCACACCAACGCTGGGCAAGCCTGCAGTCACGATAGGCGGAATGCGCCCGCCGCGCGGCAGGACAAGCGTGAGCGCGCCCGGCATGAAGGCCGCCTGGAGCGCTTGCGCGCTGCGCTGCGCTGCCTCACTGAGCTGTGACCAGTCCACCACGTCAGCGGGCAGCTCCTCAGCGCAATGCACGATGATCGGATCGGCTGCAGGACGCCCCTTGGCTTTGAAAATGCCCGCGACAGCGTTTTCATCGAAGGCGTTAGCGCCTAAGCCATAGACGGTTTCAGTTGGGAAGGCGACTAGCTGCCCTGCGCGGATCAAGGCAGCCGCCTGCGCGATGATAGTCGGCTCAGGCCGCTCAGGCGAGATTCGTATAATTTCAGCTGGCATCAGTCGCGCAGATCGATCTCAGGCGCGATGACGGCGAGCGCAGCGCGCGCCGCCTGACGCTGTACCGCTGCCCAACCTGCCTCAGTCGCCATCTTGTAGAGATGATCGCGCACGGCCTGCCGCTCTTCAGCTTCCTGAAGCAGCGCCCATGCGGCTGCCACGCGAGTCACCTCCTCGCTGAGCAAGTCGCTCCAAAATTCCTCTAGCCAGTCGGACTGATCGGGTAGATCGGACATGCGCTCATCCTGCCTCAAGGTCTATTCCGCTTCGTTGCCGTTCAGGCTTGGCTCAGAGAGCCGATAACCGACGCCGCGTACGTTCACGATCAGGTCGGGATTTTGCCCGCAGCTCTCCAGCTTGCGGCGCAAGTTGCTGACATGCGGGCGAATGACCTCACGCGCCTCGATTTCCTCGACAGTATAGCCGCGCACTTCGCGCACCAGCTCGCTGCACGGCACCACACGGCCGCGATGCGCTGCTAGGTACAGCAACAGGTCAAACTCAGTTGGCGTCAAGTTGAGCGAAGTCTGGCCAACTTGAATCTGGTAGCGGCCTGGAAAGATGGTCAGCGGCCCGATATTCATGGTAGTCACAGGCTCTTGAACAGGTTGCGTTGATGGCGGCGGCATATGGCGCTCGCGCAGGCCGACTTCTTCGGTCAGCTCGCGGACGCTGTTGCGGATAGATTCGATCAAAATGCGGCGGCGTTGCAGATCGCGCGCGCGCTCCAAGCCACGCGCCACACTCTGACGGATATCCTGGTTAGTGACGGGCTTCACCAAGTAGTCGTGCGCGCCGAGCCGCAATGCCTCAACAGCTGTGCCGAGGCTAGCATAGCCAGTCATTAAAATCACTACGGTATCAGGCGCATGTTCCTTGATTTTGGCGAGCAGCTCAACGCCGCTCAAGCCTGGCATGCGGATATCGGTCAGGACGACGTCAAAAGGCGTCTGTTCTAACATTGAGAGCGCTTCTTCGCCACAGCTAGCTGAGCTGACTTGGTAGCCAACGCGCTGGAGCGTCTTGCTGATCGAGTAGCGGATGGCGCCTTCATTGTCTACAACCAGTATGCGCGCCGTCTTTGGATCAGGGCTTTCATGTGCTTCCACTGCTATCATCCTTGCGTCCTACAATGGATGCCATCTTTGCGCTGGTTGGGCTGATCGCTGCAACGATTGTCTTTGAATGGCGAGCGAATGGTATCTTAATTATAAAGAGTGGTAAAAAACTGCGCAATAGGCAGCCTTGAGGCAAGTGAAGTGCGAGCGACTTGAGATTCAAGCCGCTCGCATAGGAAGGCGCAGGCTCACAGGCCGGCGTCGGCGCGCAGGGCAGCTGCTTTATCAGTGCGTTCCCAGGTCACGTTCAGGTCGTCGCGCCCGAAATGCCCGTAGGCAGCAACGCGCCGAAAGCCAGGCTTGCGCAGCTCCAGATCGCGGATGATCGCCGCAGGCCGCAGATCGAAGTGCTTGCGGATCAATTGCTCGATCACTTCATCAGGCACCTTGCCCGTGCCGTAGGTCTCGACGGCTAGTGAAAGCGGGCGCGCCACGCCAATGGCATAAGAGACCTGCAGCTCAAAGCGATCGGCCAAGCCTGCAGCCACCACGTTTTTGGCGACATAGCGGGCCATGTACGCCGCCGAGCGATCTACCTTGGTGCCGTCCTTGCCGCTGAAGGCGCCGCCGCCATGCCGCGCCACGCCGCCATAGGTATCCACAATGATCTTGCGCCCTGTCAAGCCGGCATCGCCAAGCGGCCCGCCCACTACGAAGCGCCCCGTCGGATTGACGAAAATTTTGGTCTTGGCGTCCAACAAGGCCTCAGGGATAGTCGGCTTGATGACGCACTCAATGACGGCTTCGCGAATCTGCTCCTGCGTGATCTCAGGCGCGTGCTGCGTTGAGATCAGCACGGTATCCACGCGCTTGGGCTTGCCATAGGCGTACTCGACTGTCACCTGGCTCTTGCCATCAGGGCGCAGCCACGGCAGGATGCCCGTCTTGCGCGCCTCTGCCAAACGGCGTGCCAAGCGATGCGCTAGCGAGATCGAGAGCGGCATCAGCTCAGGAGTCTCGTTGCAGGCAAAACCGATCATCATGCCCTGATCGCCCGCGCCAATCCGATCGATCTCATCATCTGAGAGCGTGCGGCTCTCCAAGGCGCGATCCACGCCCTGTGCGATATCACTTGACTGCTCTTTGATCGAGACCATCACGCCGCAGGTATCAGCGTCAAAGCCGAATTTGCCGCGCGTGTAGCCAATCTCGCGCACCACATTGCGCACAATGGTCGGAATATCTACATAAGCCTCAGTAGTGATCTCGCCGATCACCACCACCAAGCCTGTGGTCGTGGCCACCTCACAAGCCACGCGCGACATCGGGTCTTTTTCCAGCAGCGCGTCCAAGATGGCGTCCGAAATCTGGTCACACATCTTGTCAGGGTGCCCTTCCGTGACCGACTCGGAGGTGTAGAAGAACTGCGGCGAGCGCATGAACGTCATGTTGTTGGACACAGACATCAACTCCTTGTGAATGCGTTTGAAAAGCTAGGGCACGCATCCAAAGGCGGCAGGAGATCACTTAGGCGGAAGTCAGCGCACAGGGCGAGTTCTGCTCTCATCGTTCAGCCTAACATGCTGCCAGCATTAGCACCGTTCCGAGGCTTCGGAGGTTGCTGCGGCTTCATCGGGCTGTTCCCTCTGCCGCTCTGGATAAGAGCCGTTTTTGTTGGGCTATGAGCAGGCTATCATAGCAACAGCCTTAGCGCCTGTCAAGGCGTGCTGCCTCAGCTGATCGGCTCACAGCCGACCGCCACGCACAGCGCCAGACCGAGCAAGCCGATCTCAGCAGGGAAACGCTCACGATCGGCCAAATTCAGCGTCAGCAGCGGACAGCACAAAAGCGCCGATTGGAACAAGCCTGTGAGCAGCTCAGGCGACTCGCCGCGCCGAACCAATTCTGACCAGATCGGCCGCAAGACGCGCTCAACTTTGCTTTGGCGGAACATTTGGCGCACAGGCGATGGCGCGTAGTTGTGCTGCACACGTATAGTCTCGCCATCATCGCTATAGCTCAGATGCAGCTGCGCCGCCACTTCACGCGGATGGTACATCCAAGTCGCGCTCACATTATGAAAGAGCGGCTTAGCCAAGTCCAGCAGCGGATGATGCCGACCGCCAAAAGCAGGATCGAAATATTGCAGGCCTGCTGCTGTGAAGAAGACGTTGCCGTTGTGGGCATCGCCATGCCCGACGATGCTCCAGGCAGGCTGCTCAGGCTCTAGAGCGCGTTTGGCGCGCTCGATCAGCGCGCCGAGCGTATGCGGATAGGCCTTGCCGTTGATGATCCAGCGCCGCTTGAGCAGTTCTTCCCACTCCAGGCAGCCCTGCGGCAATTCGAAAGGCTTGTGGCAATAGAAGTCAGCGTAGCGCTTGCCTGCCAGGCGATGATAGAAGAGCTGATGGATCGGCGCTTCAGCGTTCTCAGGCGCCGTGATCGGGCGCAGGGTAGCGCGGTATATCTCCAGCAGTTGGCTATCCGCAGCCTGCTGTGCGGCTGTCAGCGCGCCTAGATCGCGGCGCTCGCCATGCTCAAGCGCGTACGCCACTTCAAAGACGCTAGGCGCGTTGATCAGATCGTAAATCAGGAACTGCTTGCCGTATTCTGTGGAAGCGTACAGCGGCGCGATCACAGGATAGCCGACTTCGGCAAGCGCCTGCGCGTTGTAATACTCGCCGATCACGCTATTCGGCTCGACGTGCGTCTTGAAGAACAAGCGGCGCCCATCAGCCAGCGTCAGGTAGCCGTTGAAGGAGTTGAGCGATACCGCTTGTGGACGCAGCTCGACGCTGATGACGGCCAGGCGCGGAAACAACTCGCGGACGAAGGATAGAAGCAGCCGTTCAGCCGCTGCCTTATCGGTGAACTGCAGGCTCTGAATGCGTTGCAGGCGCAGATCGTTCAAAGATTAAGCCGTTTTCTCAAGCATGCAACAAGGCGGCAGGACTTATACATGCCACTTCACAAGCGCGCACAGCCCAGAACGCAAGAAACCTGCTCGCTGAGCAAGTCTGGGCGAGTCGGGGCGACTGGACTCGAACCAGCGACCTCTGCGTCCCAAACGCAGCGCGCTACCAACTGCGCCACGCCCCGAGATCGCCCTTAAGCATAGCACACCTTGGCGCAGCCTTTCAAGCCCGAATTTGAGCGCGCAGGCTCAAGAGAGGCCGCGCACCTGATTGCGCAAGCGCTTCAAGCGCTTCATGACTGCGTTGGCGCCGCGCCCGAAAGTATCGTAAAGCGTCTTGTATTCCTGATAGAGCTGATCGTAGATGCGCTGATGTTCGGCAATCGGGCTGACCACTTCGGCTTTGCGCTTGCCCATGCGCTCGGCTGCTGCTGTCAAGTTTGGATAGGCGCCTGCAGCTACAGCCGCGTAAATGGCGCTGCCTAGCGCCGAATCGTGTTTTGAGCCGCTCAAGGCGAACGCCCGCCCTGTGACATCAGCGTAAATCTGCCGCAAGAGCGCGTTTTTCTCAGGCAAGCCGCCAGCTGCCACTAAAGCCTGCACAGCGATGCCGCCCGCCTCAAAAGCCTCGATGATCATGCGCGTGCCGAAGGCTGTCGCCTCGATCAAGGCGCGGTAAATATCTGGTGCGCGCGTGCCGAGCGTGGCGCCCAGCAGCAAACCGCTCAGATCGGCGTCCATCAGCGTCGAGCGATTGCCGTTCCACCAATCGAGCGCCAACAAGCCGTGCTCGCCGACCTTCTGACGCGCCGCCTCGGCTTCCAAATAAGCGTGCAGGCTCATAGCGCGCCGCCGCGCCGCTTCGTGGTACTCGGGCGGCACGGCATGATCCACAAACCAGGCAAACAGATCGCCCACGCCCGCTTGCCCTGCCTCGTAGCCGTAAAGGCCGTCCACGATGCCGCCATAGACCACGCCGGCGATGCCTTCGATCTCGACCAATTGCTCGCTGGAGATCATGTGGCACGTCGAGGTGCCCATGATCATGGTCATCACGTTCGGTTGAGTCGCTTGCACGGCTGCAGCTGTCACATGCGCGTCAATGATCGCTGCTGCCACAGGCGTGCCCGCCACCAAGCCAAGCCGCTGTGCCATTGGCGCCGTCAGGCGACCGAGCATGGCGCCGAGTGGCACGAAGGCGCCTTGCACCTTCGTGGCGATCACATCGGCGAAGTCAGGCTGTAGCGCCGCGAAAAAGTCTCGTGATGGATACTGACCGTCTTGCACTAGCATTTTGTAGCCTGCCGTGCACGTGTTGCGCGCCAACACGCCCGTCAACTGCCAGGTCAGCCAATCAGCCGCTTCTACGAATGTATCCATGGCCTCATAGACTTCAGGCGCCTCTTGCAGGATTTGCAGCAGCTTGCTGAAGAACCATTCAGCTGAGTACTTGCCGCCATAGCGCCGCAGCCAAGATTCGCCGCGCTGACTCGCCACTGCGTTGATCAGATCGGCTTGCGGTTGGCTGGCATGGTGCTTCCACAGCTTGACGTAAGCGTGCGGCTCATCAGCGAATTCAGGCAAGAAGCACAGCGGCGTGCCATCTGATTTAGCGGGCAGTGGCGAGCTGGCCGTGAAGTCCACGCCAATGCCAATCACCTGATCGGCAGCTACGCCGCTCTCGCGCAGCAGCGCTGGCACACAGCGATCGAGCGCGTCCAGATAATCTTGCGGATGCTGCAATGCCCAATCGGGCGGCAGCGCTTTGCCGCTCGGCAAGGCCGAGTCCATCACGCCATGTGGATAATCGAACACGGCTGAGGCGAGCTCGCGCCCATCGCGCACGTCCACCAACACAGCGCGCGCCGAGAGCGTGCCGAAATCCAGACCAATTGTGTACATAGCCTCTCCTGTGGAACCTTTCAGCGAGTCTCCAGAATGCGCCATACCATCCACAAGACTAGCACAGCGCGCAGCGACCAAGCGATCGTCCGAAGCCAATTGGTGGCCACCAACGCCTGATGCGCGCTGGCGTCAAAGCCTGCTGAGAGCCTGCCATGCAGTGGCACTTGGATGAAAGCCGTCGAGAGCCACGTCACGCCGACTAGCGCCAAGCCGATCCAGGCTGCCAGCGAAGGCACAGAGCGCGGCGGCTGCAAAGCCAGCAGCAGCGCTGTGATCAGCTCGGCCAGCATCAGCGGAAAGACCACGAGCGTGATCAATGCGGTGTGCGCTGCCTCATATGCGCGGAAGTTCTCGGCGCCGACACGGCTGAAGAGCGGATAGTGGACGATCTGGATGACCAGGATCACGCCGAACATCGCTAGTGTCGCGCCCAGATTGATCAAAAAGACCAAGAGCGCGCCGCTTTCGTTGAAGGTCTCTTGTGTCATGCTCACAACATCGCCTCCAGCTCAGTCCACATCGCCTTGATCTCAGCATGCGCTTCGAAATGCTTGCGCACGGGCTCCAAGAGCGCGATCAGTGCCTCGCTCAACGCATTCTTCAAGTCCATCGGATGCAGACTGCCGTCGCTGTAGGCGGCCACAAGCGCCTCGTAGCTCTCGAAAGTCACATTGCCGCCGTTCTCGGGCGTGCGCGGCACGAAGAGCGTCTGCTCATTGCGGAAGATCAGGTGCTCAGCCCAATCCAGCACAGGGTTGAAGGCGACGCCATCTGAAGGCGGCGGGCAGAAGGCTTTGCGCATCTTGGCGCGAATTTCATCAGGCGAATCGTGAATGAAGACGGCCGAGCGCGGCTTGGATTTGCTCATCTTCATGGCGGTGCGCAGCTCACGGAGCTTCTCGGCGTCCACAGGCCACTGTGGCGGTTTATCCAGGCCGAGCAGCAAGTGATGATGAATGGCGATAGGCTTGATGACCTTGCCTGCCGCATCACGCAGCGGCGCGACCGTCAGCATGTTCGCCACGTCGCGCGCGATCACGTGCGCCTTGCGCTGATCCATGCCGCCATGCGCGATGTTGGCGCGCAGGATGAAAATATCGGCCACTTGCATCGGCGGATAGATTAGCTTGGCGAAATCAATGCTCTCGCCTTCATTGCGCCCCATGATGCTGATGCTGCGCAAGATGCGATTGAGCGTGGTATTCTTGCCAACCTCGATCAAGGTCTCCCAGTAGGCGTCATTATGATGGTAGAGCTCTGAGCCAAGCACGAATTCGAGCGCCTCAGGATCGCCGCCGAGCGCCGCCAAAGACGCCTTCAAGCCTTCCTTGAAATAACCAACTGCAACGCGCTTGATCCGCTCGCGGTCGCCGCCGAGCTTATCGTTGATCCAAGTGTGCCAATCAGCCAAGAAGACGATGCAATGCACGCCTGCGCGCTGCAAATCGCGCACCTTCTGCATGCACATCAAGCCGGTGCCCAGATGCAGCTTGCCAGAAATTTCCAAGCCGATGTAATGGCGTAGCGGCATAGCCTGCGCCAACAGGGCAGGAATTTCCTCAGCGCCGATCACTTCCTCAAGGTTGCGCGTGATCAGCGCCGCGCGTTGCTCGATGCTCAGAGATGACGTTTCGCTCATGGCGCTTTCTGACCTTCAAGTTGCTCGTGGATAGGAATGCGGAGAGTTTACCGCATTTTGCGCGTCCTGTTCAGGGCCCGCGCCCTTGGCACGGCTGCAGGTTGACTGAATCGCCGCTCTGCGCTTAAGATCGAGCGCGAAGCAGCTTCTTGGCACATGGAAAGTTTGAGATGAAGGAACTGCAAGAACGCATCCGCGCTGAAGGGCAGAACCTTGGCGATGGCATTCTCAAGATCGATAGCTTGCTGAACCATCAGGTGGATACGCGCCTGATCATGCGCTGTGGCGAGGAAATTGCGCGCCGCTTCCGCGATGAGAACGTCACGCGCATTTTGACGGCAGAGGTCAGCGGCATTGCGCCTGCCTTTGCCACAGCCTATGCGCTGGGCGTGCCGCTGGTGTATGCGCGCAAAGTCAAGCCTGTGACCATGTACGGGCCTGTCTACTTGGAGACGGCGCCATCGCACACCAAAGGTATGGAAGTCAACCTGCTGGTCTCAGCTGAATTTTTGCCCGCTAACGAGCGCATCTTGATCATTGACGACTTTCTTGCCTCAGGGCGCACGCTCAAAGGCTTGATTCGGATCGTGCGCAGCGCACGCAGCACAGTCGTCGGCGTGGCCTGCATCGTCGAGAAGACCTTTGAGAACGGTCGGCAGGTGCTGGAGCCGTTTGGCGTGCGCATTGAGTCGCTTGTGGTCATCACCAACATGGAGGACGGACGGATTGTCTTTGCCGATGAGTAAAAGGCGCGCCTTTCACAGTGGCGGCATTGCCATTTTAGACTACGGCTCGCAGTACACGCAGCTGATCGCGCGGCGCCTGCGCGAGCAGCGCATTTACAGCGAAATCTTCGCGCCCAACGCGCCTGAATCAGAAGTGCTTGCTAGCGCGCCGCGCGGCATTATCTTGAGCGGCAGCCCATACAGCGTCTATGAGGCAGGCGCGCCACAACTGCCCGCTTATCTGCGCACGCTTGAGCTGCCGATTCTGGGCATTTGCTACGGCATGCAGCTCTTGGCACACAGCTTTGGCGGCGCGGTCAGCGGTGCGGCCCAGCGCGAGTATGGCGCTGCCACAGTGGCAATCGTGCCGTGCCCGCTCTTCCGCGATCTGCCCGAGCAGCTAGTCGTGTGGATGAGCCACGCCGATCGCATCGAAAAGTTGCCCGAAGGCTGGCAGGCGCTTGGCAGCACGCCGAACGCGCCTTACGCCGCTATGGGCGATCTGAGCAAGCGCCGCTATGCCGTGCAGTTTCACCCTGAAGTGACGCACACGCCGCACGGCGCAGCCATTCTGCGTAACTTTGCAGTGCATGTCTGTGGCTGCACGCCCGATTGGACGCCAAAGGCGATCATTGAGGAGAGCGTGGCGGCCTTGCGCGCTCAGATCGGCGCTGAGCGCGTGATCCTGGGCTTGAGTGGCGGCGTCGACTCGGCTGTTGCGGCTGCGCTGCTGCAGCGCGCTGTCGGCGATCAGCTCACCTGCATCTTCATCAACACAGGGCTATTGCGCCAAGGCGAGCCTGAGCAAGTGATACAGACCTTCCAGCGCGAGCGGCACATGCGCCTGGTCGCTGTCGAGGCGACCGAAGAATTCCTGGCAGCCTTAGCAGGTGTGACCGAGCCTGAGCAAAAGCGGGCGATCATCGGCGAGAAGTTCATCCGCACTTTTGAAGCTGAGGCGCGCAAGCTGGGCCAGGTGAGATTCTTGGCGCAAGGCACTATCTATCCCGACGTGATCGAGTCGGGCGGCGGCCCGGGCTCGGCGGCGCGCACCATCAAGAAGCATCATAATGTCGGCGGCTTGCCGCCCGACTTGGCCTTCGAGCTGGTGGAGCCGCTGCGCTACCTCTTCAAAGATGAGGTGCGGCAGATCGGCACAGAGCTCAGCTTGCCCGATTCGCTCGTGTGGCGGCAACCGTTCCCAGGGCCTGGCTTGGCAGTGCGCTGCCTGGGCGAAGTGACCTTCGAGCGCCTGGCACGCCTGCGCGCCGCTGACGCTATTGTCCTTGAGGAGCTAGGACGCGCCAATCTCTTGCGTGGCGAGACTGCCCAAGCCTTCGCTGTGTTGTTGCCTGTGCGCAGCGTTGGCGTGATGGGCGATGGACGCACTTATCAAGAGACTATCGCTGTGCGCGCTGTGCAGACCGAAGACTTCATGACGGCGCAATGGGCGCGCCTGCCATATGAGGTCCTGGCGCGCATCAGCGAGCGCATCGTCAACGAGGTGCAAGGCGTCAATCGCGTGGTATACGATATCACCACCAAGCCGCCTGCCACAGTGGAGTGGGAATAGCGCCTGGCTACAAAGGCGGCTGCTCGCCGCGGATCAGCGCCCGATAGCAATCGATCAGCGCATCCATGATGACCGACCAATCGAGGCGCTCGGCGCGCGCGCGCGCGGCGCGTTTGGCGGCCTGCAGCCGCTCAGGCTGGCAGGCGAAATACCTGACCGCCTCGACCATGCCCTCGACATCGCCGACCTCGACCGTGAAGCCGTTGACGCCTTCTGCGATCATGTCTGTGGCGCCGCCAACTCGCGTCGAGATCACTGGCAAGCCTGAAGCCATGGCCTCCAGGATCACCAGGCCGAAGCTCTCGAAGGCGGACGGAAAGACGAACAAATCGGCGCTGGCATAGGCCTCTGCCAAGCCGCGACCTGTGCGATAGCCTGCAAAGTGAACAGGCAAGCCTGCGAAGTGCGCCGCAAGCGCCTCGCGCTGCGGCCCACCGCCGACGAACGCCAAGCGCGTGTGCGGCACGCGCTCCAGCACGGCGCGCAGCTGCTCAAGGTTCTTCTCAGGCGCCAAGCGCCCGACGTACAGCAGCAGCACGTCTTCAGGATGCCCATCGCTGAGCGCAGCGCGCACTTCTTCGCGCCGAAAGCGCGGATGAAACTGCTCAGCGTCCACGCCGCGTTGCCACCAACCAACGCGCTTCACGCCTTCGGCGCGCATCTTCGCCTGTATCAGCCTTGAAGGCGCCAGGCTGTAGTCGCTCTGATTGAAGCCGTAGGTCACTAGCAGGCGCAAGGCCTTGCCCAAGAGCGGCAAACCATAGTGCGCAGCCATATGCGCAATGTCCAGATGAAAAGAAGAGAGGATCGGCCTATGCAGCCAGTGCCCATGCACAACGCCCATCATGCCGATATTGACAGGATGAAAGCTGTGGATCAGGTCAGGGGCAAAGGCTTTGACCTTGCGGTAGACTTGCCAGCTGGGAAAGCCGATCCGCCCTTCAGGGTAGACGGGATTGCGCACGCATGGCACGCCGATCACAGGCGCGCCTGCGTACTCGCGCATGCCCTGCTCAGGCGCAACAACCACAGCCTGGATGCCACGCCGCTGCAAATGCTCCAGCGTCAGGCAGACGACGCGCACAATGCCATCTATCTTGGGCAGAAAGGTCTCAGTGTAAAGCGCCACGCGCATGGCTTCACCTAATTCAGCGCAATTTTGACCACAGGCATATCGTGGCTGGAGAACGGCATGGGCGTGATGCCGACTTCCAAGGGGCGCACATTGCGCAGCCATAAATAATCGACGCGCACAGCAGGCTCGTTGACCAAACGGCGCGTCACAGCGCGCTCCTCAGGGAAATCGGCGAAGGGATCGATGAAATTCTGCGGCGGCTGGCTCAAGAACAGGTACACATCGGTCTTAGGCACGTGATTGAAGGTGCCGCCAAGGATCAGCGCGTTGGCCTGGCTGCGATTCAAAAGCATGAAGGCCAGAATCTCCTGAATCTGGCGCGCCTGATCGGCTTCTAGCTGCTCAACGCTGAAGGCATCGCTGCGGAAGATCAAGCTGAGCTGCGCATTGTAAATATCCAGCGGCAAGCCATTCGGCTTGCGCAGCTGGACGAATTGTACAGCTGTCGCCTTGCTGATGGCGCTCAGTTCCGCGCTGCTGCTCTGCACAATCGGCAAGCGCGAGAGAACTGCCAGGCCTTGCATGCCTTCCACAATCGGCAGGTAGACAGCATTCATGTTCAAGGTGCGCCCCAGCCAGGCCACTTGATCCACACCGCCGCTGACCAGCCGCCCTGTCTCAACTTCTTGTAGCAGCAGGATATCCACACCGCTGCGCCGAATCGCCTCAGCCGTGGCGTTCAAATCAGAGCCGAAGTACAAGCTATAGCCGCCGCGCAAATTCAAGGTGCCAACGCGCAGCGAAGTCGAATCCAGCGGCGGCTGCAAGACGAAGGCGCGTGGCAAGCTGAGCGCTAGTGCTACGCCTAGCGCGCTCAAGGCCATGCCGCCTAGCGTCTGGCGGAAGGCGCCGCCGCGCCATGCCACGCGCCGCCGCGCCGCGATCAGCGGTAAAGCTGCAAAAATGACCGCGACCACTGCCACGAGCAGGCCCAAGCCGCGCAGGCCGCGCAGCAAGCTGCCTAAAGGCTCTGGCAGGCCGCGCACAAAGGCATACTCGAAGGTCAAATAATCTGCGCCTGAGAAAGCAAGGAAGACCAGCACGGCGATTGCCAAGTTCAGTGCAGCCAGGCTGAAACGCCACTTGCCGTCTGAAGGCTGAACGGCCCACCACCACAGCAAGGTGAGCATGAACTGCGCGCCGCACAAGGCCACTACTGCCAAGATGCCTTCAAAACGAAAGCCGACCGTCAGCAGCAGGCCGATGGTCAATGCCCAGACCCAGCCGCGATAGCGCCCATCGAACATCAGGATGAAGCCACGCGCCGCAGCGCGCACTAACGGCGCTGTTGGCAAGAGCGTGGCAGCCGCCAAGAACGGCGCAGCGAAGGTGTACTCTACGTTAGCGCGCCGCGCCACGGCGTTCGGCAGGCCTAGCACGGCGAACTCAAGGTAGAACAAGCCGCCAATAGCCAGCGCGCTGCTGAAGTTGAGCGTCGCCTGATTGGTGACGCCTTGTCGTGTCAGGCTGCCAAAAACAATTGCCAACAGCGCGCAAATGAACAAACCGAGCGAGAGCGCCGTCTGCAGGTCCAGGTAGGCAGCTTGCCAAGTCAGATCGGCAGTGTGATCGATCAGCCGAATCAAGCCATCAGCGGCGAAGCCAAGCGCCATGCTTGGCGGAAAGATGTTTGGATGCCTGCCAAGGCTGATCGCCATGTGTAAGAGCGCGGCCCCAACTGCCACTGACGCGCCTGCTACGCCCAACAAGGTGCCGCCATTCGCCGTCATGAAAACACGCCCTGCAGCCACAAGCGCTGCGGCGATCAGCGTCCCAAACCAGACTCTGCCCAAAAGCGGCGCTAGAAAAGGCAACAGCGCTGCTGCGCCAAGCGCGAGCAGTTCATTCTGCAGCGTCTCAGGCATCACTACGCCGCTCTGATTAGCCAGCGCGGCGCTATCAACGGTCAGCGCCACTAGATTGGCGCTGTTGAGATGTGCGTAGAGCGTGCTGTACAAAAAACGCACGCCTTGCACAAAAAAGAGCGCCACTAGCGCCGCCTCCAGCAGGCGGAACAAATCACTTCGCGAAGTGTTCATGGCGCGTATCGCAATTTCCTAGCAAGTGTTATTCAAAGCGCAAGTGGCAACGCCGCTATGGTATTCGCTCATATGCGCTCTGTCAAGTTGTGGTAGAATCAAAGTTGCCCATAATATGCAGAAACAGTTTTGCCAAGTTGGAGCAGCCACGCTATGCGAATCGTAGTCGATGCCATGGGCAGCGATAATTACCCTCAGCCGGATGTGGAAGGCGCCGTGATGGCCGCCCGCGAATTCAGCCCGACGGATCGGCTCATCCTCGTCGGCGACCAAACGCGCATCGCCCAGGAGCTGAGCAAGCACAAAGCCGAAGGCCTGCCAATTGAAATCGTCCACGCCAGCCAGCACGTCGATATGTGCGATAATCCGACGCAAACGGCGCGCCAAAAGCCCGACTCGTCCATGCTGGTCGGCATGAAGCTAGTGCGCGACGGTCAAGCTGATGCCATTGTGACGGC